>NZ_JAAGPQ010000019.1:0-109753 GCF_017104985.1 Paraburkholderia sp. Ac-20342
GGCCCACCCGGGCGCGATCGGCGACCGCGCGGGCACCGTCGGCAGTGGCGAGGCGCAGCGCGTTGTCGACGGCGCCTTCGACGCGCCGCGTGCTGCCGTGCGCGAGCGGCTGGCCCGCGAGCGACCAACCCATCGTGCCATTGCGCAGCGCCGCGACCGGATTCGGCACGCCGGCATTGATGAGCGACTGCGCACCGATGATGCTGCGCGTGCGCCCCGCGCAATTGACGACGATCCGCGTGGCCGGGTTCGGCGCGAGCTGCCGCGCGCGCAGCACGAGTTCCGCGCCCGGCACGCTGATGCTGCCGGGAATGTTCATCGCCTGAAATTCGTCGAAACGGCGCGCGTCGAGCACGACGACGTCGGCCTCGCGATCGAGCAGCGCCTGCACTTCGTGAGCGGACAGCGACGGCGTATGACGCACGCTGTCCACGAGTTCGCCGAACGCCTTGCTCGGCACGTTGACGTCCCTGAACAGTTCGCCGCCCGCTTCGCGCCAGCCTTGCAGACCGCCTTCGAGCAAGGCGACGCCGGTATAGCCGAGTTCGGCGAGACGTTCGGCCGCGCGCCTCGCGAGCCCCTCGCCCGCATCGAACACGACGACCGGCACCGCGAGGCGCGGCAGACGCAGCGGCGCGTCGAGTTCGAGCCGCGAGAGCGGCAGATTGGCGGCAAACAACGGATGACCGCGCGCATGGGCATCTTCCTCGCGCACGTCGACGAGCGCGATTTCCTCGCGACCGATCAAGGCGCGGCACACGTCTTCGAATGATCGGGTGCGAAACTCTTTGACGACATTCATGGGATCGGGGACTCCTTCGCAACATGGCAGATATCCGGCAACGCGCGATACGCCGCATCGGCTCACATCACGTCACCGCACCGACAGTTCCACCGTACACTCGAATACCGCCCGGCGCACGGTCGCGCCGCGTCATTCGATCGAACGTCCTGATGCTCGTATGGCGCGTACCAGAAGTACGCTCGCGGGCTCGTACGTGCATGGACTCATGCGGCCACTCATGCAAGCACTCATGCAGCTGACTCCTGCACTCGCGCATGCCTCGGCACATGACAGCGGCGCAATTTCCGCGCCACGCAAGCCGCCACCCTGCAAGCACGGCGACACCTCGGCAACACTGTATCGCCCTCTCAGCGACACCCCGACAAACCCTTCGGCCGACGTGGGCATCCGCGCGCCGTCTGCAGAAAAATGCGGGCTTTGCCACAATGCCGCATCGCGCGAAAGCGCCGCAAACCGTCAATCAACAGACAATGATCCCCTTCTCGGTCCTCGATCTCTCGCCGGTCACCGCGGGCGCCACGCCGGCGGACGCGTTCAGGAACACGCTCGAACTCGCCCAGCACGCGGAAAAACTGAATTACCGGCGCTTCTGGCTCGCCGAGCATCACAACATGCCCGGCATCGCGAGCGCCGCCACCTCGGTCGTGATCGGCCACGTGGCCGGCGGCACGAAGACGATTCGCGTCGGCTCGGGCGGCATCATGCTGCCGAACCACGCGCCGCTCGTGATCGCGGAACAGTTCGGCACGCTCGCCTCGCTCTATCCCGACCGTATCGATCTCGGCCTCGGCCGCGCGCCCGGCACCGATCAGACCACGGCCCGCGCGCTGCGCCGCGATCTGCAGACTAGCGCCGATTCGTTTCCCGATGATGTCGTCGAGTTGCAGCGCTATTTCGCCGATCCGGTGGCGGGCCAGCGCATACGCGCGGTGCCCGGCGCGGGCCTCAACGTACCGCTGTGGCTGCTCGGCTCGTCGCTCTACAGTGCGCAACTGGCGGCGGCGCTCGGCCTGCCGTTCGCCTTCGCGTCGCACTTCGCGCCCGATTACATGATGACCGCGCTACAGATGTATCGCGCGCAGTTCCGGCCGTCCGCGACACTCGACAAGCCGTATGCGATGGTCGGCGTCAATCTGTTCGCGGCCGATACCAACGAGGAAGCCGCGCGTCTTTTCACGTCGCTGCAGCAGCAGTTCATCAATTTGCGGCGCGGTACGCCGGGGCTGTTGCAGCCGCCGGTCGAGCGGCTCGCAGCGTCGGAGATGGAGTTGAGCAACGTCGCGCATTCGCTCGCCTGCACGGTGCTCGGCGATCGCGACGCGATCCGCGAAGGTCTGCAATCGATCATCGAGCAGACCGGCGCGAACGAGTTGATGCTGACCGCGCAGATCTACGATCACAAGGCGCGGCTGCGCTCGTTCGAGATCGGCGCGCAGGTGCGCGATGAGTTGATAGCGGTGAGGTAGTCGAAGGACGAACCGGCCTGTGTAGGGGAAAGGCGGTTCGTACCGGAGTGCCGTTCAGTCAGGCAACTGAACGGCACTCGCTTCAGGGAACGGCTTTCCTTACGTTCCGCCGAGCCTGCCGGCCCGGTTAGCTGAGTGTGAGGTCGTGCGCTCAGCGATTCGCAGGCACCGCCGCGAGCCCTTCCAGCAGCGCCTTGTGAAACGCCTCCGGATCCTGCATCTGCGGCGCGTGGCCGGCATCGGCAAACTCGACCAGCGTCGCATGCGGAATCGCCTTCGCCGCCGCGCGCCCAAGTTCAGGATAATGGCCGAGCTTCGCGCGCACCTCGGGCGGCGCGGCGTCCTTGCCGATCGCGGTGGTGTCCTTCTGGCCGATCAGCAGCAACGTCGGCATGCTCAGATCACCAAGCTCATAGACCACCGGCTGCGTGTAAATCATGTCGTACAGCAGTGCGGAATTCCACGCGACGATCTGCTTGCCCGGTCCGCGATACATGCCCGCGAGCATCTGCACCCACGGTTCGTAGTCCGCGCGCCATTGGCCCGCGTAATAGGTGCTCTGCTCGTAGCGGCGGATGCCGTCGGCGGTCGTCTTCAGTTCGCGCTGATACCACTGGTCCACCGATAGCGAGGGCACGCCCTTCGCCTTCCAGTCCTCCAGACCAATCGGGTTCACGAGCACCAGTTGCTGCGTTTCACGCGGATACATCAGCGCATAGCGGATCGCGAGCATGCCGCCCGTCGAGTGGCCGGCGATGGTCGCCTCGCGCACGCCGAGCGATTCGAGCAGCGCATGCGTATTGCGCGCGAGCTGCTGGAAGCTGTACTGGTAGTGCTCGGGCTTGCTCGACTTGCAGAAGCCGATCTGGTCCGGCGCGATCACGCGATAGCCGGCATCGGCGAGCCGATGAATCGTCGCGTCCCACGTCGCCGAGCAGAAGTTCTTGCCGTGCAGCAACACGACCGTGCGGCCGTTCGCATGCGCGGGCCTGACGTCCATGTAAGCCATCGAGAGCGGCACGCCCTGCGAGGTGAATTCGAAACGCTGCACCGGCGCGGGATAGTTGAAGCCTTGCAACTCGGGGCCGTAGGCCGGGCCGGAATCGGCGACGGACGCAGCCGCGGCGCTCGCGGCGACCGGGCTCGCCTGACTGACGGCGGCAGCGGCGCTGGCCGGCGTGGAAGCCGCCGCGCTTGAAGCAGCGGACACCGTGAATACCGCGGCACAAACACTCAGCAGGGCAAGCAGGGGTGGGCGGCGAAGACTCATGGGGATTTTTCTGGAAAAACGCAAAGAGTGAACAGACGAGAATCGCGTACGAGGCTCGGGCGCCAGCGCTCGATTCTACGATGCCCCGCTGGAACATGGCGGCAAGCGCGCATGAGCGGCGCGGCCCGCGTCGCACGGCCTGCGTTATACGGCCCGTGTCGCACGACCCGCACCGCACGATCTCGTCGCGCGATCTCATCCACGCACTCAGCGGCGACGCGCCCGACACACGCCGACACGGATCGACACGGGCCGATACGAGGAGTAACGGACATTGGCACGCATATTGCCGCCCATCCGGCCACGCAGCGTCCCGCACACGGCCTCGCGCTATGTGACGCGCCGCACGGATAGGCGCGCGGCAAGCGCCGATCGTACAAGGATCACGGGAACCACGGCCCGCTCAATTTGCACTACTCGCTCGCCTCGAATCGGTGCTAGAACTAGCTGACGGGCCCGCAAAAAACAACGCGATAAAACCAGGCGACCAGGCCATGCCGGCTGGCCGCACGATTCATCGGCACAGCGATCGGCACAGCGCGGACGACCAGCTCAGAATCATCCGGGGGAACAGACACATACGGCACATACCAATCCAATCGGGAGACAGACATGAACACTCCGGCACGGCTGAACGACCTACAACGCACCACCCTCGCGATCGTCCTCGCGGGCGGACGCGGCACCCGCCTCGGGCCGCTCACCAACAAGCGCGTCAAGCCCGCGGTGCACTTCGGCGGCAAATACCGGATCATCGACTTCGCGCTGTCCAACTGCCTGAACTCGGGCATTCGCCGCATCGCGGTCGTCACGCAGTACAAGGCGCATTCGCTGCTGCGCCATCTGCAGCGCGGCTGGAGCTTCCTGCGCGGCGAGATGGGCGAGTTCATCGACCTGTGGCCCGCGCAGCAGCGCGTCGAAGGCGCGCACTGGTATCGCGGCACCGCCGACGCGGTATTCCAGAACCTCGACATCATCCGCTCGATCCGCCCGAAGTACGTGGTCGTGCTGGCGGGCGACCACATCTACAAGATGGACTACACGCGCATGATCGCCGATCACGCGGACAGCGGCTGCGATTGCACGGTCGGCTGCATCGAGGTGCCGCGCATGGACGCGGTCGCGTTCGGCGTGATGGCGGTCGACGAGAACCGCCGCGTGACCGGCTTCGTCGAAAAACCGGCCGACCCGCCCGCGATGCCGTGCCGCCCCGACACCGCGCTCGCCAGCATGGGCATCTACGTGTTCAACGCCGACTACCTGTACACACTGCTCGAAGAGAACATTGCCTCGATCGACACCGACCACGACTTCGGCAAGGACATCCTGCCGCGCGTCGTCACCGAGGGCATGGCGATCGCGCACCCGTTCAGCATGTCGTGCGTCTCCTCGGACCCGAACGTCGAGCCGTACTGGCGCGATGTCGGCACGATCGACGCATACTGGGCCGCGAACCTCGACCTCGCCTCGACGATCCCGACGCTCGACCTCTACGACCGCAGCTGGCCGATCTGGACGTATCAGGAACAGTTGCCGCCCGCGAAGTTCGTGCGCGACATGAAGGGCTTGCAGGGCTCGGGCAACAACCTGATCGTATGCGGCGGCTGCGTGATCTCGGGCTCGCAGATTTCGCGCTCGGTGCTGTCGTCGAACGTGAAAGTGCATTCGTTCTGTAATATCAATGAGGCAGTCTTGTTGCCGCAGGTCACGGTCGGCCCGAGCTGCCGCCTGCAGAAAGTGGTGATCGACCGCGGCTGCACGATTCCGGAAGGCACGGTGATCGGCGAGGACCCGGCGCGCGACGCCGCGCGCTTCTATCGCACCGACGACGGCGTCGTGCTTGTCACGCAGGAAGCGTTGCTCAAGCGGCCGGCTTAAGCGCCGGGCCGCTTGCGGCCGCGCGATCGCAACCGCACGAGCCCAACCCCGAACAAGCCTCGCAACCCGAAAGAGACCTGGCCTATGACGATTCGCGCCCTGCATGTCGCAAGCGAGTTGTACCCCCTTCTCAAAACGGGCGGTCTCGCCGACGTCGTGGGCGCGCTGCCGTCCGCGCTGATCGAGCGCGGCGCCGACGTGCGAGCGCTACTGCCGGGGTTTCCGGCCGTGCTCGCCGGTTTGCGGGACCTGCAGCCGGTGGCACGGCTCGGGCGCCGCTTCGACACGCCGGAAGCGCTGCTCGAACGCGGCACCCTGCCCGCCAACGGCCTCGCCGTCTACGTGATCCGCGCGGCGACGCTCTACGACCGGCCCGGCAATCCGTATCTGAACGACGAGCACGTGCCCTACGGCGACAACGCCCAGCGTTTCGCGCTGCTCGGCTGGGTCGCCGCGCAGCTCGCGCAACAGCTGGACCCGGCGTGGTCGCCGCAGATCGTCCATGCGCACGACTGGCACGCGGGGCTCGCATCCGCGTATCTGAAGGCGGCCGAGCGCCAGCAAGGCCGCGTGCTCGCGCGCAGCGTGTTTACGATCCACAACCTCGCCTACCAGGGGATTTTCCCCGCGCAGCAGTTCGGCATGCTCGGCCTGCCCGACGATTTCTTCAGCATGCACGGCGTCGAATTCTACGGACAACTGTCGTTCCTGAAGGCGGGCCTCTACTACGGCGACCGCATCACGACCGTCAGCCCGACCTACGCGCGCGAGATCCAGACGCTCGCGCACGGCGGCGGGCTCGACGCGCTACTGCGTCATCGCGCGCACGATCTGAGCGGCATCCTGAACGGCGTCGATTACACGGTGTGGAATCCCGCCGGCGACGCGCTGCTCGCGACGCACTACAGCGCCTCGCGCCTCGCCGGCAAGCTCGCCTGCAAGGAAGCGCTGCAGAAGCGCTTCGGCCTCGCGCAGAAAAGCGACGCGCTGCTGTTCGGCGTCGTGAGCCGCCTGACCGAGCAGAAGGGCCTCGACCTGCTGCTCGAAGCCGTGCCCGAAATCGTCAGACGTGGCGGCCAGCTCGTCGTGTTCGGCACCGGCGACCCGGCGCTCGAGAACGGCCTGAAGCGCGTCGCGCAGACACATCCGGAATCGGTGGCCGTGGAGCTCGGCTTCGACGAAGCGCTCGCGCATACGATCATCGCGGGCAGCGACGTGGTCGCGGTGCCGTCGCGCTTCGAGCCGTGCGGGCTCACGCAACTCTACGCGCTCGCCTACGGCTCGCTGCCGCTCGTGCATGGCGTCGGCGGTCTCGCGGACACGGTCGCCGACGCATCGCTCGAAAATCTCGCCGACGATCTCGCGACCGGCTTCGTCTTCGAACGCTTCGAGCCGAAGGGCATCGCCGCGGCAATCCGGCGCGCGTTCGCGCTCTACGAGCGCCGCACCGAATGGAAGGCCGCGCAACGCCGCGCGATGCGCCAGGACTTCGGCTGGGGCGCATCGGCCGAGCGTTATCTGGCCTTGTATCGGGAACTGGTCTGAGGAGAGCGTGGCCCGGCATGGTGCGGCTCGGTCGGCTTTCGTCAAGCTTGCGGCTTCATGCGCGGATCGGCGCGCGGGTTCTTGCCTAGCCCCATACCCCGCCCCGCGCGCCGGCTCGTTTGATGGTTCGGCGCAACAACACGGGGCCGGATCAACTCGCGTCCGCGAAACTCCTGTATTGTTTGCTGACGATGCAGACCGTGCACTTTTCTTGCACCCTCTGAAGCAGGCAGGCATGCCGCACCACGGCGAGACCATTCGAAGCGCCGGCACGGCGCGCCTTCCCGTTTCCTTGATCGCGCCCGCCCCGTTGCGCGAGCCTCACCATGACCAAAAACGTTTTGAGCATCCAGTCCCATGTCGTGTTCGGTCACGCCGGCAATAGCGCAGCCGTGTTTCCGATGAGCCGGCTCGGCGTCAATGTCTGGCCGCTCAACACCGTGCAGTTCTCGAACCATACGCAGTACGGGCACTGGAGCGGCAGCGCGATCGACGCGTCGCAGATGGAAGAACTCGTCGAGGGCATCGGCGCGATCGGCATGCTGCCGCGCTGCGACGCCGTGCTGTCCGGCTATCTCGGCACGCCGGAGCAGGCCCGCTCGGTGATCGAAATCGTCAAGGCCGTGAAGGCGGCCAATCCGCGCGCGTGGTACTTCTGCGATCCGGTGATGGGCGTGGCAAGCGGCTGCAAGGTCGAGCCCGGCATCCAGGCGTTTCTCGTGAGCGCGATGCCGGAAGTCGCCGACGCGATGGCGCCGAACCATACCGAGTTGCAACGCCTCGTCGGCCGCGAGATCGAGACGCTCGAGGAAGCGGTGAGCGCGTGCCGCGAAGTGATCGCGCGCGGGCCGAAGCTCGTGCTCGTCAAGCATCTGCTCGACCGCAACAGTCCCGCCGACCGCTTCAACATGCTCGTCGTCACGGCGCGCGAAGCCTGGATGGGACAACGTCCGCTCTATCCGTTCGCGCGCCAGCCGGTCGGCGTCGGCGATCTGACCAGCGCGGTGTTCGTCGCGCGCACGCTGCTCGGCGATTCCGTGCGCTCCGCGTTCGAGCACACGCTCGCGGCGGTCAACGCGGTGGTCAAGGCGACGTGGCAGGCCGGCCGCTACGAACTCGAACTCGTGGCGACGCAAAACGAAATCGCGCAGCCGCGCGAATGGTTCGATGCCTGGGTGGCCGAGACGGCTTGAGCCGGTTGCCGCGGCCATCCGTGGCCGCAGGGCGGCGGCGGTGGGAACGGGAGGCCGCTTGCAGTGCCGCTTGCAGTGCCGCTTGTAATACCGCTTGCAGTGCCGGCTGAAGCCCCCGGCCACGCCCCGACGACGGCCGCCCTATAATGCGTGCCGCGTGGACCGGGGCAACACCCCAGCGTCCACGGTATTTTTCAGGCATCCGGCATTCAGCAGACGAGGCATCGATGGACGGTCATATCCGCAGCGAGCGGGAAGAATTTTTTGAGCAGTTGTGCATGAGCGTCGATGCGGACGAAGCGCACGAACAGGAAGCGATCGAGTTCTTCGAGAACCAGTTCGACCAGCCCGATTTCGATCCCGCGCAATGGCTCGACATCGCGCTCTACTACTCGCCGGCCGTCGCGCGCGGCATCGTCGACATGGTGACGGCCGACGACAAGGCACGCAGCAACATCGCCGACGTCATCGCCGACAATCTCGACATCTCCTACGGCGAGGACGAGTGCCAGCAGTTCGCGGAAACGATCGAATTCGCGCTGAACAACGGCGTGCCGGTCGATCTCGACGTCGTGCTCGACGGCTGCCAGCGCGCGATCGACGACCTCGACACCTGGGCCGACGAAGACACCAAGGCGCCGCTCCTGCGTCTGCGCGAAGAACTGCTGCGCCAGCAGGGCGAGCGCTAGGCCGGCACGCGGGGCCGCCCTTTTCGTCTCTCCTTTTCTCGCTATCTCGCCCCCGCCGCCCTGACCACGACCTCGGCGTCGAGATCGCGCTCGATGCGCACGAGGTCGTCTTTCAGCGCGGCGAATTCGTCGGCCGAACACATCTGATGGCCGAACGCGGCGCGCAGATGCCGCCGCACCTGCAAGGTGCGCGTCGCGGAATCGAACACATAGCGCGAAGAAAACGCGAGCATGCGATCCTCGACCGTGCTGTCGCCCGGCAAGTCGGTCACGCGCGCGAAACGCGGCAGCGTCATCTCCAACGTCTCGTCGAACTCGCCGCCGATGCAGACCCACGGCTGCGTTCTAAGCGGCTCGGCCAGCCACGCCTCGACCTGCGAGCCCATCCCGCCCGCGAGGCTCGTCAACGCCGGCACCGCGCTCGTGCCGTCCGGCCAGATCAGATGCGGCACACTGCCCTGCATCGAGGCCGCGAACGGTCCGCCCGTTGCGGCCACGTCGCCGGTACGCAATTGCGCGCTGCCGTGCAAACCCGTTTGCAACAGACGGCTCGCCGCGATCTGCTGCGCGCGCTGCCGCGTCGCGCGCCGGAACATGTTGCGCTCGACCTCGGCCGTAAAACCCGCGTCCTCGACGCGGTACGCGTAATGCGCAGTGCCGTTTTCGTCGACGTCGATCTGCATGCGCGCGGTGCGCTCGCGCAGCTGCGTGGCCGGCGTGCGCGCGAGCACGCCATCGTCGACGAGCAGCGCCGGCCGGTCCATCACGCCGGACGGCAGATAGCCGAATTCGGTGCCGCCCGCGGTCGCATCCGCGAATTGCGAGAGCTCAGGAATCCAGATGATCGCGTGATTGATCGCGCTCGCGCCGTAACCGGGCACGTCCGGCAAGCTGTAGTACGGCCCGAGATCGAGCAGCACCGGCTCGCTGCGAATGCCGACCGCCGCAAGCAGCGCGCCGTAGAGCGCGACGTCGTCCTTGCAGTCGCCGTAGCGGTTGCGCAGGATATCGGCCGCCTTGTGCGGAATCGCCGCGGTCTCGCCGAGAAAAAGCGCCACGTAGCGGATATTCAGGCGCACCCAGTCGTAGAGCGCGCGGGCTTTCGCGCGTGGATCGGCGAGGCCCGCCGTCAGGCTCTGCGCGAGCTGCGTAATCGCGGGATCATCGCGCGTCGCGTCGTCGGCGGCGGGCTCGCGATAGCGCGCGGCGAAGCTCGCGAAGTCCGGCACCGTCGATACCATCAGCCGGTCGCCCCAGTTCGCGTAGCCGACCGCGCCCGCTTCGAGCCGCGCATACGGGCCGTGCCGGTAGTCGAATTCGTAGCGGGTGCGGCCGTTTTCGCTCACCGGCGGCAGCGCGACATAGCCGCGCGCGTCGGCATGGAGCGGCACGTCGGCGGGCAGATCGAAGATGAGCCGCTGCGACTCCACGGGAACCCGCGCCGGCTCGACGAGGTACGCGAACGTGCCGGCCTGCAGCGGCTTCGCGCGCGTCTTGCGAAACGCCAGGTGTACGCGCGCGCCCGACTCCACAGCGGGGAAAATCACCGTGCGCAACACGCCGTCCTCGAAACTCGGCGCGCCGGCCGAGCGCGGCTCCTGCACGTCGCGAATCGCCTCGGGGCCGACCGGATGCACGCTGCCGTCGGGCGCGATGGTTTCGGCGCTCAGCAGTTGCACCTGCTCGATGTCCCTGTTGAACCACACGTAGCGCTGCGCGATATCGTCGACGCCGCTCGCGGTGTCGGCGCGCAACACCGTGTCGTCGTATTCCTCGACGGAGCCGTCCTTGCCGATCGTGAAGAGATGGACGTCGCGCTCGATCGTCGCGGGCGCGCGTTCGTCGTTGGCGGTGGTGATTTCGTCGGCGAACGCTAGGAGTGGCAAGGCCACGACGCAGGCGGTGAACAGCATAGCCAGCCAGGCCGCAACCCCGACCGCCTCACTCTCCCCGGTCGCCATCGCCAAGCTGGCCGAGCAGTTCCTGGAGCTTTTCCACGTGCCTGAGCAGCATGTGGCGATGCTTCTCGATCTGTTCGAGCCGTCCCGCGAGATCAGCCTGAATGCGATCGTCGAGTTCGGTCGCGGCGATCACGTCCTCGACCTTCGCGCGCATCGAGGCGAGCTCCACCGGCGCGTGCAGCAGATGCCGCTCGAAACGCCGCACGTCCTGCGTCGCCAGATCGCGCACCTTGCGAAAATGCGCCTGCCGCCGATGCGCTTCCACGTCGAGCGTGTCTTCCTCGATGCGCCGGGTCGCGCCCGGCTGCCCGAAAATCGGCTCGGGCGGCCGCAGCACCGTCTTCTTGCGCACCGGATGCGCGGTGCCGCGAAAACGCGCAAGCGGCTGCTCGTTGTCGATCGCCTCGCGCGCGTTCGACGGTATCTCGGGTTCGGTATGCGGCACGTTCATCCAGCCGCCCGGCAGACCGGTGACCGCTTCGACGCCGCGCACGAATTCCTCGCTGAATTCGCGCTGGCCCGCCAGCATCAGCTTCAGATAGCTCGCGGAGAACGTCATCATGCGCGCGAGCCGGCTCGCGGCGCCAACCTCGCGGGTTAGCAGCACCAGGTTCGCGCGCCAGATCGGCAGCAGCAATTCGTCGGAATCTTCCATCGCTGGGTCTTCCATCTTGTTGCCCGATGAACCGATGACCGCATCGCGCATGTCATCGTTCTGAAAGCTTAGTCGCTGCGGTGCGCTGCGTGCAATCAGGGCTTGCCGAGGCGTGCACCGGCGTCGCTTTCATGCCGACGTTACGCGCGAATGCACACCGATACCTATGACAATGCGTTGACAACATGCCGCGTGTTGCATCGACACACGAATTCGCACGGCGTTCCGCCGTTTGGCTACAGAAATGTGGCATGCTTACGCGCCGAGACGGCACGTGCCGTGCTGTACCGGTCGCTCCACAACATCGACTTAAGGGTTCTGTAATGAAGAAAATCGTTCTCGCCATTGCCGCGGCTGTCGCCACCCTGAGCGCGATCGCTCCTGCTCAAGCCGCCCCGCATCATCATCGCGAATGCCACAAGGAGCGCGTTCACCACCATTTGGTAACGCGCTGCCACTGATCCGCGATGCCGCGTCGATGAGACAAGGCTCGCATCGGAAAGCCCCGTTTTCACGGGGCTTTTCTTATGGCGAGCCGCACTCGCGGCGACCGGCGAGCGCCGCGCGACCTCACGCCGGCGCACGACGCCCCCTACATTCCACGCGAAAACGCCGGCGCGCAATCATGGACACATGCTGTTACACGTCTGATCTTCGAGGTTTGCGAAGCAGCGCCGACGCATGATCGCATTGGGCGAATGCGGCGCCGCCTAGGCGAGCAGGTCCGCGAGCGCCACGCGATAGCGCGCATAAGCGCCCTCTTCGTCGCGATGCCTGCGGTTGTCGACGACCTTGACGCCGCCCGTGTAGACATCGCGAATCGGCGTCTCACCGTGCTCGCAGAACACGACGCCCGACAGCCACGTGTGCGGCGCATGCCCGGCGATGCTCGAATGATCGGCATCGAGCACGAGCCAGTCCGCGCGATGGCCGGCCCGCAACGCGCCGACCGCACGGCCGGTGGCCCGCGCGCCGCCGTCGAGCGCGGCATCGAACAAACGGTCCGCGACGTGCGTGGCCTGCGCCGACGCCAGCACGTTGCGCTGCCGGTGCATGAGACGCTGGCCGTATTCGAGCAGCCGCAATTCCGCGCGCCAGTCGACGCCGATATGGCTATCCGAACCGACACCGATACGGCCTTGCGCGTCGAGATAGTCGCGCGCCGGAAAAATGCCGTCGCCGAGATTGGCCTCGGTGGTCAGGCACAGGCCCGCAACCGCGCCGCTGTTCGCGAGCGCGAGCGTTTCGTTGCCGTCGACGTGGGTCGCATGCACAAGGCACCAGCGGCCGTCCACCTCGAAGCGGTCGAGCAGCCATTGCACCGGACGCGCACCTTCGGTTGCGAGGCACGCCTCGACCTCGGCGGTCTGTTCGGCGATATGGATATGCACGGGCGCCGTCGCGTCGATGCCGCCGAGCAGCGCGCGCAACGACGCTTCCGACACCGCGCGCAGCGAATGCGGCGCAACACCGTAACGCAGCGCGGCGTGTTCAGGACGCGCCGTGCGCAGCGTGCCGAGCAGATCGAGCAGACTTTCGGGCGTATTGATGAAGCGGCGCTGATCGTCGCGCGGCGCGCGCGCGCCAAAACCGCTGTACTGATAGAGCACCGGCAGCATCGTCATGCCGATGCCGCTCTCCGCCGCCGCCTCGACCACGCGTTGCGCGAGTTCGGCCTGATTCGCGTAACGGCCGCCGTCCTGCGCGTGATGCACGTAGTGGAATTCGCACACCGAGGTATAGCCGGCCTTCAGCATTTCGATGTAGAGCCACTGCGCGACGCTCGCGAGCCCTTCGGGCGTGATGCGCGCCGCGAAGCGATACATGAGGTCGCGCCAGGACCAGAAGTTATCGGCGGCGCCGGTGCCCGATGCCGCGCGATATTCGGTCAGCCCCGCCATCGCGCGCTGGAACGCGTGCGAATGAAGATTCGGCATGCCGGGCATTACGGGCCCTTGGGCCCGCGGCACGCCGGCGGGTGCCTCCGCATGATCGGGCGTGACCGCGCTCAGCGTGCCGTTCGCGTCCCATTCGAGCAGCACGTTGCGGTGCCAGCCATCGGGCAGGTACGCGTGAGCGGCGAACAGCGATTGCCTGGATTGCGTCATCTCTCGGACCTTTAGCTCAAGCCGCACTCGACTCACGCCGCGTATAAACCGTTTCGCCCGCGCGCACGACTCGCTCGCACAAGGGACGCCCGATCCAGTAAGCCAGCTCGGCCAGCGAATCGACCGGCCATACCGCGAAATCGGCCGCGCGTCCCGCCTGCAACGCGCCGTGCGTGTCGCTCCTGCCGAGCGCGCGCGCCGCATGCGCGGTCACGCCTTGCAGCACCTCGGGCACGGTCATGCGAAACAGCGTGCACGCCATGTTCATCATCAGCAGCAACGAAGTGACCGGCGAGGTGCCGGGGTTGCTGTCGGTCGAAATCGCAATCGGCACCTCGTAGCGCCGCAGCAGATCGAGCGGCGGCAACTGCGTCTCGCGGATGAAGTAGTACGCGCCCGGCAACAGCACGGCCACCGTGCCCGCTTCCTTCATCGCGGCAACGCCGGCTTCGTCGAGAAATTCGAGGTGATCCGCGGACAGCGCGCGATGCCGCGCCGCAAGCACGGTGCCGCCGCCGTTCGACAACTGCTCGGCGTGCATCTTGACGGGCAGCCCGTAGCGCGCGGCCGCGTTGAACACGCGCTCGCTCTGTTCGAGCGAAAAACCGATGCGCTCGCAGAACACGTCGACCGCGTCGACGAGCCCTTCGTCTGCGAGCGCGGGCAGCATCGTGTTGCAGACTTCGTCGATATACGCATCGGCGCGGCCCGCGAATTCGGGCGGCAGCGCATGCGCGCCGAGAAACGTCGTATAGACCGTGACCGGATAGCGCTCGCCGAGTTGCCGCGCGACACGCAGCATCTTGCGCTCGCTCGCGAGATCGAGGCCGTAGCCGGATTTGATTTCGATGGCCGTCACGCCTTCGGCGAGCAGCGGTTCGAGCCGCGCGGCCGCCTGGCTAAACAGCGAGGCTTCGCTTGCAGCACGTGTCGCGCGCACGGTCGAGACGATACCGCCACCCTGCCGCGCGATTTCTTCGTAGCTGACGCCCGCGAGCCGCTGCGCGAATTCATCGGCGCGCTGGCCGCCGTACACGAGGTGCGTATGACAATCGACGAGGCCAGGCGTCACCCACGCGCCGCGCAAATCTTCGCGCGGCCAGGCGGCGTAGGACGCGGGCAACTCGGCCGCGGCGCCGAGCCACGCGATGCGGCCGTCTTCGACGGCGATCGCGGCATCGGCGAGCGTATGGCGAGGGTCGCCCTGCGGGCACAGTTTGAGGTGATGCCAAACGGTTTGCTTCATCGCATGCTCTTTGCTGCGCGGTGCAGCTGGTTGCGTGTTCGTGTGCGTTCGTGTGCGTTCGTGTCTGTTCGCGTGGGTCGGCTCGTCTGAGCCCGTCCTGCCATCCCTGTGCGTGCAGGCGAGTTGAAGTCAGTGCGCGATCACCGCCGCGTATAGCGGATGCTAATCGCGAGCACGGCGCCCGTGCCTTCGAGCGTGCAGGTCAGCGCCCTCGGTATGTCGATGCGCAGCGTGTCTCCTGTTTCGAGTTGCAGTTGCGTCGCTTCTCTTCCCGCTTCTGCTTCCACCCCGCTTGCGAGCCCCAGCGCCACCGACCCGCTTGCGCAATAGAGCAGCACCACGTCGCCCTCGATCATGCGCGACACAGCCCGCTTCGCCTCGCATCGCCACACGTCGAGCACGCCCAGCGCGAGGTCGCGCCGCACCATGAGGTTGAAGTCGCGCGTCGCGCCATCGATAAGCCGCGCCTCGATACGCGCCTCGCCGTCGAAGCGCGCGACGTCGAGCGGCTGCTTCAATGCATGCGACTTCACGACCTCTGCATCATCCAGTTCGTCGAGCAACATGCCCGCGCCCGACAACAGCACGAGCGTGCGGTCCACGCCCTCGAAGCGCGAAAACGGCCCGGCCTGCGCGACCTCGGCGACGCTCACACGCCACACGAAATCGCCCGGCGCCTCGCGCTGTCCGCTGCTGCGCGACGGAAACGCGGCCACCTCGCGCGTCATGCCGCCGCCGTTTTTCCACGGCGCCGCCACGAGGTCGGCGCCGCGAATCAGCGTAACGCGTGCCGTGCCGCCCGCACCATGGGCCACGGTCATGTCAGCGGCCGAGCATCGGCAGATCGAGGCCCGCCTCGCGCGCGGTCTGCTGCGCGAGTTCATAGCCCGCATCCGCGTGACGCATCACGCCGGTGGCCGGATCGTTGAACAGCACGCGGCCGAGACGCTGGTGCGCGGCATCGGTGCCGTCCGCGACGATCACGACGCCCGCGTGCTGCGAGAAGCCCATACCGACGCCGCCGCCATGATGCAGCGAGACCCACGACGCCCCGCCCGCCGTATTGAGCAGCGCGTTGAGCAGCGGCCAGTCGCTGACCGCGTCCGAGCCGTCCTTCATCGATTCGGTTTCGCGGTTCGGGCTCGCCACCGAACCGGTGTCGAGGTGATCGCGGCCGATCACGATCGGTGCCTTCAGTTCGCCGTTGCGGACCATCTCGTTGAACGCCTGGCCGAGCCGATACCGATCCTTCACGCCGACCCAGCAGATCCGCGCCGGCAGCCCCTGAAACGCGATGCGTTCACGCGCCATGTCGAGCCAGTTATGCAGATGCGGGTCGTCGGGAATCAGCTCCTTGACCTTCGCATCGGTCTTGTAGATGTCTTCCGGATCGCCCGACAGCGCGACCCAGCGGAACGGGCCCTTGCCCTCGCAGAACAGCGGGCGGATATACGCCGGCACGAAGCCCGGAAAATCGAAGGCGTTGTCGACGCCCATTTCGAGCGCCATCTGGCGGATGTTGTTGCCGTAGTCGAGCGTCGCCGCGCCGCGTTCCTGCAGCGTCAGCATCGCCTGCACCTGCTTCGCCATCGACTGCTTGGCCGGCGTGACGATACTCTCGGGCGCGGTCTTCTGACGCTCGCGCCAGTCTTCGACGGTCCAGCCTTGCGGCAGATAGCCATGAATCGGATCGTGCGCGCTGGTTTGATCGGTCACGCAGTCCGGCGTGATGCCGCGCGCGACGCACTCGGCGAACACGTCGGCCGCATTGCCGAGCAGCCCGACCGATACCGGCGTGCCGCTCCGCTTCGCTTCGTCTAGCATGGCGAGCGCTTCGTCGAGCGTCTTTGCCTTTTTATCGACGTAGCGCGTCTTCAGACGGAAGTCGATGCGCGTCTCGTCGCATTCGACCGCGATCATCGAGAAGCCCGCCATCGTTGCCGCGAGCGGCTGCGCGCCGCCCATGCCGCCGAGACCGCCAGTGAGAATCCAGCGGCCTTGCGGGGCGCCGTTGAAGTGCTGGTTCGCGACCGCGAAGAACGTCTCGTAGGTGCCCTGCACGATGCCCTGGCTGCCGATGTAGATCCAGCTGCCCGCGGTCATCTGGCCGTACATCATCAAACCCTTGCGGTCGAGTTCGTGGAAGTGTTCCCACGTCGCCCAGTGCGGCACGAGGTTCGAGTTCGCGAGCAGCACGCGCGGCGCGTCGGCATGCGTGCGGAACACGCCGACCGGCTTGCCCGATTGAATCAGCAGCGTTTCGTCTTCGTTCAGGTCCTTCAGCGACGCGAGGATCTGGTCGAAGCAATCCCAGTTGCGCGCGGCGCGGCCGATGCCGCCGTACACGACGAGCGCGTGCGGATGCTCGGCGACTTCGGGGTCCAGATTGTTCTGGATCATCCGGTACGCGGCTTCCGCGATCCACGTCTTGCAGGTCTTTTCCGCGCCGCGCGGTGCGCGGATCGTGCGGGTCGGGTCGAGACGCGGATCGATATGCTTAGGATTGTTCATGATGTCCCTCGGATGCTTGAAGCTGTTCGATAACGAATTCGGCGATGGTAAAAAAACGCAATCGGATCAGAAGTGCCCGGTGAAGCGGTAGCGGCTGCCCGGATGCCACAGATTGGCGATCGAGGCGACCTGGCTTTGCGACCACGTACGACGATGCAGCACGAGGCACGGCTCGCGTTCATCCATGCTCAGCAACTGGCGCGTGCCGTCGTCGGCCGCCAGCGCCTCGATGCGGTACTCGACCCGCTGCAGCGGCGCGACGCGCACGAGATACTGGTTCGGCGTCGTGTTCGTGAAGTCCTGCAACGCATACTCGGGCGCGACGGCCGGATTGACCCAGCGCGCTTCGAGCTGCACCGGCTCGTCGTTTTCGAAATGCAGCAGGCGCGAATGAAATACGCGGCTGCCCGCGCTCACCTGCATTTCGTCGGCAAGCTCCGCATCGGCGATGCTCGCGCCGATGTCGAGCACTCGGGCGTGATAGCGATGGCCGCGCGCGACGATTTCATCGGAGATGCTGCGGATCGCGACCAGCGTCGATTCGTACTTGGGACGGGCGACGAACGTGCCCGAACCTTGCACGCGCGTGAGCACCTGCTCCGAGGTCAACTCGCGCAATGCGCGGTTGACCGTCATGCGCGCGACGTTGAACTCGCGCGCCAGTTCGTTTTCGGACGGCACCTGGTCGCCTTCGGCCCATTCGCCCGCATGAATGCGCGCGAGGATGAAGTCCTTGATGCCCTGATAAGCGGGTGCGTTCATTGGCGTGATCCGCGTGCCGGATAGTAGCGGTGACGGCCGGGTTGGCCTACCGGGTTGGCTTACTGCTCGGAGACGAACGAGAACGGGCTCAGCTTGGCGATCGTGCCGTCCTGCACGAGCTTCGTGACGGCCGCGATGTCCGGCGCGAAGTAGTGATCGAGTTCGTAGTGCGGCACGTTCTTGCGCACCACGTCCATCACTTTCTGCAAACTCGGGCTGGTGCGGTGCGGCGCGCGCAGATCGACGCCTTGCGCCGCGGCCAGCAGTTCGATCGAGAGAATGTTGGCGGTGTTGTCGGCGATGTCGCCGAGCTTGCGCGCCGCGAACGTCGCCATCGACACATGGTCTTCCTGGTTCGCGGACGTCGGCAGCGAATCGACCGAGGCCGGATGCGCGAGTGTCTTGTTTTCCGAGGCGAGCGCAGCGGCCGTGACGTGCGCGATCATGAAGCCCGAGTTCACGCCGCCGTCTTTCACGAGGAACGGCGGCAGGCCCGACAGCGTCGCGTCGATCAGCAAGGCGATGCGGCGCTCGGCGAGCGCGCCGATTTCCGCAGCGGCCAGCGCGAGATTATCGGCCGCGAACGCGACCGGTTCGGCGTGAAAATTGCCCCCCGACAGCACTTCGCCGGTGTCCGGGAAAATCAGCGGGTTGTCGGAGACCGCGTTCGCTTCGGTCAGCAGCGTTGCGGCAGCCTGGCGCATCTGGTCGAGACAGGCGCCCATCACCTGCGGCTGGCAGCGCAAGCTGTACGGGTCCTGCACCTTGTCGCAGTCGGCGTGCGAGACGTTGATGCCCGAGCCTTGCAGCAGCGACCGGTAAGCCGCCGCCGCGTCGATCTGGCCGCGATGGCCGCGCAGTTCGTGAATGCGCGCATCGAACGGCTTGACCGAGCCCATCGCCGCATCCACCGACAGCGCGCCGGCCACGAGCGCCGTGCGGTACAGGTCTTCGATCGCGAACAGGTTGTAGAGCGCGAGCGCGGCCGACGCCTGCGTGCCGTTGAGTAGCGCGAGACCTTCCTTCGCCTGCAAGGTGAGCGGCTTGAGGCCAACGAGTGCAAGACCTTCGGTGGCCGGCAGGCGCTCGCCCTTCGCGAACACTTCGCCGACGCCGAGCAGCACCGCCGACATATGCGCGAGCGGCGCGAGGTCGCCCGATGCGCCGACCGAACCCTTGACCGGAATCACCGGCAGCACGTCGGCGTTGAACAGCGCGAGCAGGGCTTCCATGACTTCGCGGCGAATGCCCGAGTGGCCGCGGCCGAGGCTCGACAGCTTCAGCGCCATCAGCAGACGCACGACCGGGCGCGACATCGGCTCGCCGACGCCGACCGCATGCGACAGCACCAGATTGCGTTGCAGCAGTTCGAGTTGTTCGCGCGGGATATGCGTGCTGGCGAGGCGGCCGAAACCGGTGTTGATGCCGTAGGCCGGCTCGCCCTTCGCGGTGATGTCGGCGACGGCCTGCGCGCAGGCGTCGATGGCGGCGTGGCTCGCGGGATCGAGTTGCAGCGTGACCGGCTCGCGGGCGATCCGGCGCAGTTGCGGGAGAGTCAGGTGGCCGGGCTTCAGCATCATGGTGGTGGGGTCCTGTCTATACAAGTTCAAATAAGTCTAGCTCGGCGATCTTGTATATACAACTTCTTTTTCAAGCTTTCCCGCCTGGGGATTTCCATGATTCGCGCCCCGCTACAGCGTCACCCTGCCCGCCATGAAATCCAGAAAGCACTGCACGCGCCCCGCGAGCGACGCGCTCTGGTAGTACACCGCGTTTACCGGCTGCCGCTCGTCGACGAGCAGGTTGCCGAGAATCGGCACGAGGCGGTTCTCGCGCACGTCGGCAGCAGTCATGAAATCGGCGAGACAGGCGATGCCCCAGCCCGACAGCGCCAGTTGCCGCAGCGTCTCGCCGCTCGACGCGGTGATCGACGGCTCGATCTTCAGCCGTGGCGCCGCGTCGTCGTGAGCCTGGCCGCGCTTGCGCCCCTTGCCGCCCTCGCGCAACGGCCAGCGGTTCAGATGCTCGGGCGCGGTGAAGCCGATCAGCCGATGCGCGCGCAACGCGTCGAGCGTCGCCGGTTCTCCGTATTCGGCGAGATACGCCGGGCTCGCGAGCACGCGCAGTTTACTGCTGCCGAGCGCGCGCGCATGCAGCGTCGAGTCCTGCAATGCGCCGATGCGGATCGCGATGTCGACCTTCTGTTCGAGCAGATCGACGATGCGCTCGTTGCTCGTCAGTTCGAGCCGGATCTCCGGATACAGCGCGGAAAACGCCGTCATATGCGGCGCGATGCAGTGAAGCATGAACGGCGACGCCGCATCGACGCGCAAGCGCCCCGATGGCCGCTCGCGGCCGCGCGCGACCGACTCCTCGGCTTCTTCGAGCGCGTCGAGAATCGCGCGGGCGCGCCGCAGGAACGCCTCGCCCTCTTCGGTCAGATGCAGGCGGCGCGTCGTGCGCCGCACGAGCGCGGTATCGAGCTTCTGTTCGAGGCGCGTGAGCGCGCGGCTCACGCCGGAGACAGTCTGCCCCAGCTTCTCGGCCGCCGCCGTGATCGAGCCGCAGTCGATCACGGTGACGAACACGAGCAATTCGTCGGTGGACGTTTTCATTATTGACTCGAAATCAAGATTGATTTGAGACTAACACGCTTTTTGCGAAAATCGATGCGGGCGATACTGCGTGCCTGTCCCCGTCATTGCATCAAGGAGAATGTCTTGAAGATTTTCGTTACAGGCGCAAGCGGTTTTATCGGCGGCTCGATCGCGGCGCATCTGGTGCGCGCCGGCCATCACGTGCGCGGTCTGATCCGCAATCCCGAACAGAGCGCGGAGTTGCAGCGGCTCGGCATCGAGCCCGTCATCGGCACGCTCGACGACAGCGCGTTGCTGAGCGCCGAAGCGCAAGCGGCCGACGCCGTCATCAACACCGCGAGCAGCGACCACGAAGGCGCGGTGCGCGCGCTGATCGACGGGCTCGCCGGCTCCGGCAAGGTGTTCCTGCATACGAGCGGTTCGAGCATCGTCGGCGATGCCTCGGGCGGCGAAGCCGGTGAAGCTAGCGTCTATCACGAAGACGCGCTGCCCACGCCGACCGCCGACAAGGCCCCGCGCGTCGCGATCGACCGGCTCGTGCTCGACGCGGCACAGCGGAACATCCGTTCGGCCGTGCTGTGCAACACGCTGATCTACGGCCACGGCGCGGTGGCGGGCAGCGCCAGCGTGCAACTGCCGCGGCTCGTGCGTCAGGCGCAGAAGAGCGGCGTGGTGCGGCACGTGGGCAGCGGCGGCAACGTCTGGTCGAACGTGCATATCGACGACGTCGCCGAGCTGTATCGCCTCGCGCTCGACAAGACGCCGGCCGGCACGTTCTATTTCGTCGAAAGCGGCGAAGCGTCGTTCCGCGACATGAGCGCCGCGATCGCGCGCGCGATGAAGCTCGGCGCGCCGCAGGACTGGCCGCTCGAAGACGCGAAGCAGGAATGGGGCTACGAAATGGCGTCGTACGGCCTCGGCTCGAACAGCCGCGTGCGCGGCGGGCGCGCACGCACGCTGCTCGGCTGGCAACCGCGCCGCACCTCGGTGATCGAGTGGATCGAGCACGACATGATGGCGGCGTAACCGGACGCCGGACGGGGCGCCGCGCCGGGCGTGGCGCCCCGTAATCTGTGTAAGCGCAGCCGTTGCGAATCCGTAAGCTCGTTTCGATAGAATCGCGCCGATTTGACCGTGCGATTCGACCGTCCGCATCGCACACGAGCCCGGACCCAATCGATGACCCTCGCGCTGAATTTCGACTGGCTGACCAACCTGCTGGCGATTCTGTTCGTTATCGCGTGCCTCTACGACGCGCGCTACGACGAATACGGCGTCTTGACCCTCGCCGCTGCCGCGATGAGCCTCGCCGTGATGGCAATGGAGCTGTTCCTCAAGCCCGCCTTCGACATGGCGTTATAACGTCGCCGATAGCGCGTCGATACTGCACCGACGCATCGGTGGCACGCGCGGCACAGCGGCCGCGTACACGCCCATCTCCAGCCGCTTTTTCGCAACGCCAACGCACAGGCCACGCAGCAGCCGCGCCTCACCTCATCGCATCGCTCACGAACCACACGCGAAACACGCGCCGCCCGCCTTGTCCTCGTAGCGATCGTGATGCCTGACCCAGTCGGTCAGATTGCTCGCCTCGTTGCGGCCTTTCGGTGCGATGTCGAGATGCGCGTAGACGCCGACGAAACGCTCGTCGCCGCGTCCGTAGCATGAGTACGTGTGATACACGTCGCCGTTTTCGTCCTTGTAGAACACGCTATGGCCGTGTTGCTCGTCGATGCCGACGTCCTGCTCGACGAAGTTGTAGAACGCCGTCCTGCTCGCCAGCTGCTCGGGCGTGAACGACACGTGGTAGTCGAAATTGAACTCGCTGCCGTTCGACGATACCCACGGAAACGTCCAGCCCATGCGCCGCCTGAACGCCTCGATTTTCGCGAGCGGCGCGTGCGACACCGTCACGTAGCTCACGTCGTGATGTTCGAGATGCGTGACGATGCCGGTCATATGATCCGAGAGGAACGAGCAGCCGACGCAGCCCTCTTCCCAATCCTCGCCCAGCATGAAGTGATAGACGATCAGCTGGCTGCGGCCGTCGAATAGCTCCGCGAGTGTCCGGCGCCCTTGCGGCGTGTCGAACGTATAGGTCTGGTCGACCTTGACCCACGGCAACGCGCGACGCTTGCGCGCGAGTTCGTCGCCGGCGCGCATATGCGCTTTTTCCTCGGCGAGCAGCGCGCGGCTCGCGGCCAGCCACTCGTCTCGCGTGCCGATACGGTGTTGCGGTTCCATTTGCGTCTCCTTTCCCGCGCGATGCGGGCCCTGACCATGAACTTATGGTTTAGAAACGCTAGCGCGAAAGTCAAGGACAGGTCGGCGCACTCGCACGGCATGCCATGTGCGGCAAGGAATGCGAGCGAAAAAGACACGCGGTACGCCGCGGCTCAAAGCATCGAACCGCGACGTACCGCGTGAAAGTGGAGAACAACGGGTGGAGAACAGCCGGTGAAGAACTGCTGGTGAAAACAGCCGTTGAAAAACAACGACTCCCTGCAACGCAACTCAGATCGCCCAGCCGCCCAGATAGAACCCGACCAGCACGACCGCGATCACCACCGTGCCGATATTGAGCTTGCGATATTCGCCGCTCACGACACGTCCGATCACGAGCGTCGCGAAGCCGAGCATGATGCCGGTCACGATATTCGCGGTCAGCACGATGAACACCGCGCACACGAGCCCGGCCATCGCGTCGACCATGTCATCCATATGCAGCTTGCTCACGTTCGACAGCATCAGCAGACCCACGTACATCAGCGCGGGCGCCGTCGCATACGAAGGCACCAGACCCGCGAGCGGCGAGAAGAACATCACGACCAGAAACAGCAGGCCGACCACCGCCGCCGCCATGCCGGTCTTCGCGCCCGCCGCCACGCCGACCGTCGACTCGATATACGCAGCCGCCGGCGCGCCGCCGAGCAGGCCCGAGAAAATCGAGCTGAGCGAATCGGCGGTCAGCGCGCGGCCGCCGTTGATGATCCGGCCGTTCGCGTCGAGCTGCCCGGCCTGGCCCGCGACCGCGCGGATCGTGCCGGTCGCGTCGAACACGGCGGTCATCACGAGCGCGAGCACGCTCGGCAGCACCGCCATCGACAGCGCGCCCTTCACGTCCATCGCGCCGATCAGCGAGGCATGGCCCGGCGCGCTCAGCGACGGCACCGCGAACACGCCGTGAAACGCGACGGCCGGATCGATCGCGAGCCCGAGCGCCGAAATCGCGACGATCACGATCAGGATCGAGCCGGGCACGCGCCGCCGCACGAGCCCGAAAATCGCCGCGAGCCCCACCACCGACATCAGCGCGGGCAACGCCGTGATATGCCCGAGCGACACCGGCAAGCCGGCGCCCGGATTCTTGACGACGAGCCCAACGTCGTTCGCGGCGATCAGCAGCAGAAAGAGCCCGATGCCGATGCCGGTGCCGTGCGCGATGCCGGTCGGCAGGTTGCGCAGAATCCACGAGCGCACGCCCGTCACCGAGATCGCGGTAAACACGACGCCCATCAGGAACACCGCGCCGAGCGCGACGGTCGGATGCAGGCCCTTGCCGAGCACGAGGCCGAATGCGGTGAACGCGGTCAGCGAGATCGCGCAGCCGATCGCGATCGGCAGGCGCGCCCACACGCCCATCAAGAGCGAGCCGAATGCCGTCGTCAAACAGACGGCGACGAACACCGCGCTGGTGTCGAAGCCCGCCTTGCCGAACATGCCCGGCACGACGAACACGGAATAGACCATCGCGAGGAAGGTCGTGATGCCCGCAACGATCTCCTGGCGCTGCGAACTGCCGCGCGCGGAGATTTCGAAATAGCGGTCGAGAAAGCCCTTTGCGCCGAACGATTCGGCGTCGAACGATTCGCTCGCGACTTCGGGATTCGCGAGAGCCTGGGGTTCCATCATGGTGAGTGCCTCCTTTATCAGCGCGCTGAAACGGCCGCTTGCCGCAGCCATCATCAGGTTCGTCTCGTGGATTGATTTAATGGGGTGACGCTTTTTCTGTCTCGCAATGTAGGCGAAGACAAATATGTGTCCAATCGCATGAATGGCATGCCGGACATGTCGCGCGGCTTATATCTTTGACGCGACGGCGGCTCGTACGCGGGCGCCGCGCGTTTACACCTACGGCCCGGCCCCCCGAATCCGCCGGGTTCGCGCGGCACGCCGCATGCGTCGAAACGCCGCGCGACGGCCCGCGGACGCCCGCGCCCGGTCCCCGGAAAGCGGCCGGCGCGGCCGCACAGGTTAAACTCTGGCCCGTACCTGTCCCAACCGCGGCGGCTTATCGCGCCCGTCCGCACTGGCCCATGGAGTTTTTCCTGATGACTGGCGGTTTTCCGCGCCCTGCCTCGCGTGCCTGGCGTCTGCCGATTCACTCGCCCGAGCGGCCTGGTTCGCTTCGTTCGCTTCTTCGTTCGCTTCTTCGTTCATTCCGCCCGCTCCGCTCGCTCATCGCCGTGTTCTCGCTGCTCGCGCTCGCCGCGCTGTCGGGCTGCGGCAGCCTGCTGTGGGGGACGCAGCAGGCACCGATCGTCGATGCGACCGTGATGCCGGTCGAACCCGCGAGCGCGCCGGTCGAGGCCCATGCCGTAGCGGCGGCCGAGGCCGATCAAACCAGCCTGCAAGCCGGTTCGCAGCCTGCCGCGCAAGCCGGCGGTGAGCAAGCCGCGCCGGCAAGCACGCAAGCCGATACCCCGGCGGCACCGCCCTCGGAGGCATAAACCGCGAGGGGCCCGTTGCAGGGCACCGCTTCACGCATGAACGGCAAGGTGCCCATGTCAGGGCACCGCTTCGACGCACTGCCCCCGGCACTTTCAGACTTAAAAGGCCCCCTCAGGCCCCCCTCAGGCCTCCATCACGGGCCGCGCCGCCGACAACCGGCTGCGCACGAAGCCCACATGTTCGCGCAGTACGTAAAACGCATCCGCGTACGCCAGCGGCATGCGCAGGCGGTTCAGCGCCGCCTCGATCTGATCGAGGCGCGCGAGAAGATGGGCGCGCTCTTCTTCGGTGGCCCCGGCGAGCGCGTGCCGTTCGATCGCGATCAGCATCCCGTAGTAGCGATAGATGCGCGAGCGCACGCGCCAGCGGTAGAGCGCCGGAACCACCCGCATCGCGGGCAGGAGCAGCACCGCGACCGGTAGCAGCAGCACGAGCGTGCGGTCGCCGATGCTGGCGATCCAGAACGGCAGCGTGCGGTACAGGAAGCCCTTGCCGGTCCGGTAGTAGCGCAGTGCGTCGTCGCTGATCTGATACTCGTGCGCGACCGGATTCGGAAACTGCCCCGCGTGCTGCAGGAGCCCCGCCTGGCCATGCACTTCCTGCGCCGCCTCGATAAGCAGATCGGAGATCGCCGGATGCAGCGTGCTGCGCGCGACGAGTTCGACGGTCGGGCTGACCAGATATACGGTCTCGGGCGGAATGCGCCGCTTCAGATCGAGCACGCCGGGCGGCAATTCGATCTGGTCGAGAAACGGGAAGAGGCGCGTATAGGCGGCCGCTTCGTCGAAATTCATCACCGAAATGCCGGGCACCTTGAGCAGGCGCAGCATCAGCCCGCGCGTCGCGGAATCGCCGCTGAGGATCGCCGCGTCGACCTTGCCCGCGACCAGTTGCGTGGCGGCCTGCAGGCCGTCGCTCGGCACCAGCGTGGTCGTGCCGCCGGGTTCGATGCCGTTGGCCGCGAGCAGTTGCAGCGCGAGCAGCCGCGTGCCGCTGCCCTCGCGGCCCACCGCGATCTTTTTGCCTTCGAGCTGCGAGAGCTGCGTCAAACCCGTGCCGCGATAGAACACGACGACCGGGACATAGAACAGGCTGCCGAGCGACACCAGCGACGACGTATCGACGCCCTCGGCGACGCCGCCCTGCACGAACGCGAGATCGACGTGCTGTTTCGGATCGAGCAGCCGTTGCAGGTTCTGCACCGAGCCTTCCGATTCGAGCACGTTCAGGTGGATGCCGTTGCGCGCGAGGATCTTGCGGTACTGGTTCGCGGTGACGATGAACGAGCTGTCGCGCGGGCCGGCGCTGATCGTGATCGTGCGCGGCGGCGCCGGGTTCGCGATCCAGACGATCAGCACGACCACCAGCGTGATCGCGAGCGCCGTCAGGAAGTAGGGCATCACGTGGTGGCGCCATTCGGCACGCGTGGATTCGCGAGGCAGAGGCAAGGGACGCGGGCGCTGCGCTTTCATGAACACTCCGTGCCGGAAGCCGGGATCAGGCATTGTCGCCTGTGCGCGGCGGGTTTGCCGTCGGCAGTTTGCTCTATTGACCGCGCCCGGGCGCGTCGGTGGCGCTTAGGCGACGAGGCCGGCGCGCGGACGAGCCGCGGGGCTCTTGCATGGCATAATTTCGCGCATCTCGCGGTCTATCGATCGAGGACCGTCACTTCGTCGCCTGGCGCCGCGCACCCGTTACCCCGCATGTTGACCCGTTTGCACCGGAAGATCGGCAGTTGGCTTGGATTGCTCGCGATCCTGATGACGACGCTCGCGCCGACGATCTCGCATACGCTCGCGGCCCGCGACACCGCTGCCGCGCTGTCCGGCGCGCATTGCCGGGCGTCGATGGACGGCATGGAGGCCGACGCGATCGGCGCTAGGGCATCGATGCCGGCCATGCGGATGTCGATGCCGATGCACGACGGCGCGCCCGGCGATGCGCCCGGCAAGCACGCGTGGATGTCGGATGGCGACGCCTGCGGCTATTGCAGTCTGCTCGCGCATCTGCCCGTGATGCCGGGCATCGAGACGCTGTTCGCCGTCGCGATCCCTACGCATCGGCAGCAGGTCGCGGTTCGCTTCGACAGCGTACGCCGTGCCGAGCCGCTCGCCTTCGCGCAACCTCGCGCCCCGCCGTTCGCTTCCTGACTCGCATTTTCGACGACGCGCCGCGCCCAGCCGCGCGCGTCCGCTCGCGCACGCTCATACGCCGACGTGCGCCGGCCCGTCGCAACCGAACAGACAGGATCACACATGCACACTCCAGCAACGCGCGGCGGCTCTGCGCCGCGCACCGCTTTCGCGTTGGCCGCCGCGCCGGCGCGGTGCGGCGCTTCGGCCGCATCAGCTACCGTATCGGTTACCACATCGGTCGCCGCTTTCGCGGCCGGGCTGCCGGGCGCGGCCTTCAATGCGGCCTGCAACGCAACCGTCGGCGCGGCCTCGCATGCCATGCCGGCGGCCTTGCTCACGGCCTTGATCGCGCTGGGCGCGCCGTCGCTCGCCCATGCCCATGCAATCGCGGGCGACCGCGTCTTTCCCTCGACGCTTGCCGTCGACGACCCCGGCGTCGGCGACGAAGCCGACTTCGAGTACGGCCATCAACGCGTACCGGGCGACAACGGCGACCAGAGCGTCAACACGTTCAGCTTCGAATACGACAAGCTGATTACGCCGCGCCTCGCGGTCTCGGTCGACGGCGGCTACGTCATGCAGAACAACCCGGGCGCGCGCGGCTTCGACAACTTCGGCGTCGGCCTCAAGTACCTGCTGTACGTGAACGAGCCGCACGAACTGATGACCTCGATCGGCGTGAACGCCGAACTCGGCGGCACCGGCAGTCGCGCGATTGCCGACAACTTCTCGACGATCTCGCCGACCGTCTACGTCGGCAAGGGCATGGGCGATCTGCCGGACTCGCTCGCCTATCTGCGGCCCGTCGCGGTAACGGCCGAGGCGGGCTCCGCGCTGACCACCGGCGCGGGTCAGCCGAACGCGTTCGACTATGGCTTCACGGTGCAGTACAGCCTGCCGTATCTGCAGCAGCACGTCCACGACACCGGTCTGCCGCAGCCGTTCGCGAACCTGATTCCGCTCGTGGAAATTCCGCTGTCGCGCAGCCAGGGACAAACGACCGGCACGGTCAATCCGGGCTTCATCTGGATGAATCGCTACGGGCAATTCGGCATCGAAGCGCAGATTCCGCTCAACCGGGCAAGCGGCTCGCACGTCGGCATTCTGGTGCAGGCGCACCTGTTCTTCGACGATATCGCGCCCGCCACGCTCGGCAAACCACTCTTTCAGTAACGCAGGAGAACGATGATGAAACAGAACCTGAAGACTCGCGCATTGCGCGCGGCCGTATTGCTCGCCGGCGCCACGCTCGCGAGCGCCGCATTCGCGCATGTGTTTCCGCAGAAGCAGGAGCCGGGCGCGGGCGCGACGATCGCCTCGCCTGCGCAAGTGCGGATCACGTTCGACGGGCCGCTCGAACCGGCGTTCAGCTCGCTGACCGTCACCGATGCGAGCGGCAAGCAGGTCAACGCGCAGAAGTCCGCGGTCGATGCGCAGCAGGCCGACGTGATGACGGTGCCGTTGCCGACGCTCGCCGCGGGACACTACACCGTGCATTGGGTGGCCGTCGCATCGGATGGACATCGCACGCATGGCGATTATGGGTTCGATGTGAAGTAAATGAAGTCGGGGCAATGAGGTGAAATAAGACTGAGATAGGACGCCGGAAAAAACAGTAGAAAAACCGGTTAAAAAGCCAGGCCGCGTCATCGGGTTTTTAAAAGCATCGATGGCGCGGCTCATATTTCGCCTGTTCCAGAACATCTATCCCAACGCCGAGTCACCATATAAAAAGCCGAGCCGATTTGCAGTAGTTCGAATCAATCAGACAAGGCTTATTTCCTGAAATCGTTGTACACGTACGACGTATTTTGCAAAGCGTGACAGTTCGCGCCAGCCGGCCACGATAAGGTGGCGATCCGCTGGGCGGCGCGACAGGCATCGCGCGAACGCCTGCCGTTCGCGTCGTCATGCAGCACCGCTGCGAAGCGATCCATTGCTCATCATTCAGATCAGGCGACGTCCGCTGCAAAAGAAACGGACGCTTCGCGAAGCTGTTTATCTGGTCTTTCCATCGGGGTCCATCCTTTGAAAACGTCTATGAAGTTCGGCGTGCTGGCGCTGTTTTCCATCGCCGGCGCCTTGGGCGGTTGTGCAACCGAATCGTCGCAAACCTTGCCGGTGCCGGTGGTCTCCAGTGCGCAAACGCCTTATGCCGGCAAGCCGGTCGAAGTCTCGCTCGGCAAATTCGATAATCGTTCGAGCTATATGCGCGGCATTTTCTCGGACGGTATCGACCGTCTCGGCAGCCAGGCGAAAACAATCCTGATTACGCGTCTGCAACAGACGCATCGCTTCAACGTGCTCGATCGCGACAATCTCGACGAGATCAGGCAGGAAGCCGCGTTCATGAAGAAAGCGCAGAACCTGAAGGGCGCGCGTTTCGTCGTGACCGGCGACGTGACCGAGTTCGGCCGCAAGGAAGTCGGCGATCAGCAACTGTTCGGCATTCTCGGCCGCGGCAAAAATCAGATCGCCTACGCGAAGGTCAACCTCAATATCGTCGACACGACGACGTCCGAAGTCGTGCTGTCGAGCCAGGGCGCGGGCGAATTCAGCCTGTCGAACCGCGAGATCATCGGCTTCGGCGGCACCGCCGGTTACGACTCGACGCTGAACGGCAAGGTGCTCGATCTGGCGATTCAGGAAGCGGTCAATCATCTCGTCGAGCAGGTCGATGCCGGCGCGTTGAATGCCGCCAGATAAGCGCACGCCAGAACGGAACACCTCACAAATAGCGCAATGCGGCGCGGCGCGCGATTCGCTTCACGTCCGAAGCTGCGCTTGAAATCCTGTTTGAAATTACGTTTGAAGTCGCGCTTGAAATCACGCTTGAAATCACACTTCATACCGAATTTCTCCCCACGTTCCGCATCGCGCTGCCCACTCTTTTTTCGACTCACCTCATCGATCCAATGAAAACCACCTTCATGACGAAAGGCGCATGGTTGCCGCTCGTCGCCGCGACACTGCTTGGCGGATGCGCGGCGCAACGGCCCGCGCCGCTGTACCAATGGGACGCTTATCAGCCGCAGGTCTACGAATATTTCAAGGGACAGTCGAGCCTGCAGCAGCAGATCGACGCGCTCGAAAAAGCGCGGCAGACGATCCGCGCCCAGGGCAAGACGCCGCCGCCCGGTTTCCATGCGCATCTGGGCATGCTGTACGCGAGCGTCGGCAAGGACCAGGACGCGCAGCAGGAATTCGTGGCCGAGGAGCAGCTGTTCCCCGAATCGTCGACGTACATGGACTTTCTGTTGAAGAAGTCCAAACCACAATAAGAGCTACGCCATGCTGAAACTGATTTCCCTGAAGCTCGTGTCGGCGCTGTCGATTCTCGGCCTGCTGGCCGCGTGCGCGAGCCAGCCGCATCATGCGGATTACACCGCGTTCAAGAAAGCACAGCCGCGCGCGATTCTCGTGTTGCCGCCCGTGAATGAGACGGCGGACGTGAAGGCGTCGTCGAGCGTGTTGTCGCAAATGACGTTGCCGCTCGCGGAAGCCGGCTACTACGTGATTCCGGTCGCGCTGATGGACGAGACCTTCAAACAGAACGGCCTCACGACGCCAAATGACATCGAGCAGGTCGCGCCCGCGAAGCTGCGCGACATCTTCGGCGCGGACGCCGTGCTGTATTCGAAGATCACGCAATACGGCTCGGTCTACCAGATCATCGACAGCACGACGGTCGTCGCCGCGTCGGCGAAACTCGTCGATCTGAAAACCGGCGACGTGCTCTGGCAAGGCCTCGGCAGCGCAACCGGCAAAGAGGTCGGCATGAACGTCAACATAGGAGGCGGGCTCGTCGGGATGCTCGTGCAGGCGGCGGTCAAGCAGGTCGCGCATTCGCTGATGGACGAAGGCCACGAGGTGGCGGGCCTGACGAGCGCGCGTCTGCTGTCGGCAGGGCCGCCGAACGGGCTGCTGTATGGGCCGCGTTCGCCGAAGTACGGCACGGATTGACGCGCCGCGCTTGCCGCGCCGCGGCCCCCGGTTGACCCTCAGTTGACCCTTAGCTCCGCTTGAACAACTGCCGCGCGAGCGAGCACATGAGCGTCGTCGCGGGCGATTCGTCCTGCAGACGGCGGCTCATGATGATCGGCGACGCGGCATTGGCCGACGGAATCTGCCGGTACGCGACGCCATGCGCGCGCAGCCCCTCGACGCTCTCCGGCACGAGGCACACGCCCACCTGCGCCGCGACGAGACCGAGCGCGGTCTGCAATTCGCGCACTTCATGAATCGCCTTCGGTTCGAGCGCCTGATCGTGCATCGCCGAAAGCTGCTGGTCGGCATAGCTCGGCCGCGGCGTGCTCGGATAGACGATCAGCGTTTCCTGAGCCAGCGCCGCGAGCGTTAACGGCTTCTTTTGCCGCGCGAGCGGATGGTCTTGCGGCAGTGCGGCGATCATGCGTTCCTCGACGAGCACTTCGCGCGCGAGCTGTTCGTCGTCGAAACGCAGACGGCCGAAGCCCACGTCGATACGGCCGCCCTTGAGCGCGGCCAGTTGCTCGATCGTGAACATTTCGATCAGCGAGAGCTCGATATTCGGCGCGGCCTCGCGAAACGCGCGGATCACGGCGGGCAGGGCGCCATAGAGCGTCGACGGCACGAAGCCGATCACGATGCGCTCGGCCAGCTGCGCGAGCCGGCGCGTGAGCGGCGCGAGTTCGTCGGCTTCGTCGACGAGCCGTTTCGCCTGGGTGTAGAAAATGCGCCCGGCCTCGGTGAGCCGCAAGGGCCGCGAGCCGCGCTCGAAGAGCGGCAGGCCCACGCTTTCCTCGATCTGCTGGATCTGCCGCGAGAGCGGCGGCTGCGTCATATGCAGACGGTTGGCCGCCCGCGTGATGTTCATTTCCTCTGCGACCGCGATGAAGTAGCGAAGCTGGCGAAATTCCATGCATACCTCTCGTGCGTGCCGGACGGCATGCCGGGTGTGTTTCCTTTTTGTCTGTCTGGGCGTGCCTGCTTGTGCCTGCTTACGCCTGCTGGTGCCCGAGCACGCTTGAGCATGCCCGCCCGTGCTCCCGGTGCAGCGGTCCGGGACGGCAACGAATGATAGCAATAGCCGTGAAATCGCGAGCGCGGCCGCGCATCGTCTGAAGCGATGCGAAGCAGGTTCGCTAGATGCCCGCCAGATGCCGGACCAAGGCTTTTTCCGCGCGCGGCATCGTATTCAGGTCGCGCATGCAGATCAGCAAACGGCGCGTGGCCCACGGATCGCTCAGTTCGATTGTGCGAATACCCGGTGTGCCACGATAGCGCTTCGCGGCCGTGGCCGGCACGATGCCGATGCCCGCGCCCTGTTCGACCATGCGGCAAACGCCGTCGAAAGTGCGCACGTTCGCGCGGAACGCGAGCGCCTGGCCGGCCAGCAACGCGCGTTCGCCGAGATAGGTTTGCAGCGCGCTGTCCGCGCTCAGGCCGATGAACTCACGCTCCGTCACTTCCGCGAGCGCGACGCGCCGGCGCGCGGCCAGCGCATCGTCGCGGCTCGTGACGAGCACGAGTGTGTCGACCGCGAACGGCAGCGTTTGCAAGGCCCCGTGCTCGACCGCATCGGAGACGATGCCGATCTCCGCCGTGCCGCTCAGCACCGCCTTGACCGTCTCGCTGCTCTGGCGCTCCTTCAGATCGACCTGCACGTTCGGATGCTCGCGCAGAAAAACCCCGATCGCGGACGGCAGAAACTCGGTGATCGCCGCGGTATTGGTCCACAGCCGGATGCATGCCTTGCGTCCTTGCTGATGCTCGCCGAGCTCGCCCTGCATTCTGTCGATCTGGCCGAGCACGAGCCGCGCATGATGCGCGAGCGTGTCGCCGGTCGGTGTCGACTCGACGCCACGGCGGCCGCGTTCGAGCAGCGGCATGCCGAGCGTTTCTTCCATGCCGCGCAGCCGAGCGCTCGCCGACGGCAGCGACATATGCGTGCGCGCGGCGCCGTGCGTGATGCTGCCGGTATCGAGAATGTGCAGAAAGAGCCGCAGATCGATGAGGTCGAAGCGCATGGGCGAGGGGGCGGGGCAAGCCGCGAGAGAGGGTGGGTGAAGCTCGAAGCGTTGGGGTGGTTCGATCCGGGGCGCTGGCTTCAGCACGGCATCGCTAAAGCTTCAGCGTTTCAGCTTGAGCTTCTGCCTTAGCCCCAGACTAAGCCACGCTACGTATCTTACGTATTGTGGAGCGCGTTGCGGCGCTTGAAAATCGCCAGCATCGCTTCTTCAACGGAATTCCGCCGATGGCCTCTTCGTTTGCGCCGCTGCTTGCCCTGCCTGTCGTCGCGCGTGTCGGCACCGTGGCCGTCACCTTCGTCGTGGCCGGCTTCGTCAAGGGCGTAACGGGCATGGGGCTGCCGACGGTCGCGATGGGCGTGCTCGGCACGCTGATGCTGCCGGCGCAGGCGGCCGCGCTGCTGCTGTTGCCGTCGTTCGTCACGAACATGTGGCAACTGTTCGCGGGAGCGAGCGTGCGCGCGCTCGCGCAGCGCCTCTGGCCGATGATGGCCGGCATCGTCGTCGGCACGCTCGTGGCCGCGCCGTTCATCGCGGGCGGAGGCGGCGCATGGGCGGTCGCGGGACTCGGCGCCGCCTTGATGCTCTATGCGGCGGCCGGCCTGCTCGCGTGGCGCTTTCCGGTGCCGGCGCGCCACGAGCGCTGGCTCTCGCCCGTGATCGGCGTGGCGACCGGTGTGCTGACCGGTGGAACCGGCGTGTTCGTCGTGCCGGCCGTCCCCTATCTGCAGGGGCTCGACCTGAAAAAAGAGGACCTCGTGCAGGCGCTCGGACTGTCGTTCACGGTGTCGACGCTCGCACTCGCGATCGGACTCGCCGGCGCGCATGCATTCGCGCTCGACGATCTGGGCAACTCGCTTGCCGCCGTGCTGCCGGCGCTCGTCGGCATGTGGCTCGGCCAGCGCGTGCGCGGACGCATCGGCGCGGCGAGTTTCCGGCGCTGGTTCTTCGTCTGTCTGCTCGGCCTCGGCGTTCAATTGACCGCGCGCGCGTTCGTTTGACAAGACAGGAGCGCAGTGGATATCGAAGGAGGGAGATCGTGTGGCCCGTTATTCTGGATACGCTCGGCGCGCTCGCGGTGTTCGCGAGCGTGGCCGTGCAGATTGCGCTCATGCGCAGGCGGTGAGCGGCGGTGTGGCTTGCCGAGCGCCGGTGCGCATGATGTGCACGTTGCGCATGTTGCGTATCGGCACGCATCGGCACTCGTTGGCATACCCTGGCAACTTCAACCGGCTTCACTTCATCCGCGTTGACTCACCACCGTGGACTCGCCTCACACACGCGTTTCATCAGCCGAATCCCGCGCGGCGTCACGCGGCCCCGCATTGTCAGTTGCATTGCGCCGCTCATCTCCAATCTCGATCCGCTTCACCTCGCCGAGCAGGAACGTGTAGCACAGCACGGCAATGATCGCGAACAGGCTGATGAGCCCGAGCGCCCAGCCGAACGAACCGGTCGCGCGCACGATGAAGCCGATCGCGATCGGCGTCACGATGCCCGACAGGTTGCCCGCGAAATTGACCGCGCCGCCCGTGATGCCGACCATGCCTTCGGGCGCGATGTCGGCGACGAGCGACCACGAGGCCGACGCGACACCCTGCGCGAAGAACGCGAACGACATGATCGCGATCACGATCCAGTTGGTGTCGGTCAGCACCGCGAGCGTCATCGTCGGCACGAGCAGCAGGCCCGTCATGATCGGCGTCTTGCGCGCGGTCGCGACCGAGGCGCCACGCCGCAGCAGCCAGTCCGATAACAGCCCGCCCGCGACCACGCCGACCGACGCCGCGACGAACGGCACCGCGCTCGCGCTGCCGGCCTTCAGTATCGTCATGTGGCGCTCGGAGATCAGATAGGTCGGGAACCACGTCAGGAAGAAATACAGCGACGATAGCGAGGCGAACTTGCCCGCGCAGATCGCGATGATCTGCCGGTTGCGAAACAGCACACCGAGCTTGCGCCACGGAAACGCGTGATGTTGCCGCGTGCCGGTCTGACGGTCGATCAGCGCGCCGCCTTCGCGCAGATAGTCGAGCTCGGCCGCATTGACGCACCGGCTGTGCTCCGGGTCCCGATACATCGCGTACCAGACCGCGGCCCAGACGATGCCGAGCACGCCCGTGAACAGAAAAATCTCGCGCCATCCGAAGCGATGCGCGATCCAGAACAGCAGCGGCGTGAGCGCCGCCATGCCGACGTACTGCCCGACCAGATAGACACTCGTCGCGAAGCCGCGCTCGTGCTGCGCGAACCAGATCGAGACGACGCGATTGTTGACCGGAAAGGTCGGCGCTTCGGCGACGCCCACGCCGAGGCGCAAACCGAACAGCGTCGCGAAGCGACCCGCGAAACCCTGTGCGAACGTGAATGCGGACCAGATGAAGATCGCGCACGCATACATCACGCGCGAGCCGAAACGGTCGACGACCCAGCCGCCCGGAATGTTCGCGATCACGTAGGTCCACGAATACGCGGAGAAGATAAAGCCCAGTTCGACCGGGCCGAGCCCGAACTCGTTTTTCATCAGCGGCGCGGCGACGGCGAGATTCGCGCGGTCGAGATAGTTGACGACGGTGCCGACGAACACCAGCAACAGCATCCAGTAACGCACACGGGTGGGGCGCAAGGCAGACATGACAGGTTCTCGTTCAGAAGACGGCGAGCGCGATGGATTCGATGGGATTCGCCGAATGGCGGCTCGAAGGGATAAGCGTCTTTTGTTTTATATGTGAAACGACGATTTACAGATGGGACGATTATAGAAGCATCGGCTGGACGCGCAAAGCGGAAAACAATGGCCATCAGGCTCGAGTCAATGATGCGATCCGGCGCAAGCCGGCTGGTTGCCTGGTCGATTGTTCGCCGCAACCGGCGTATCTGTTCGGCTCGATTCGCTTTATCCGGCTCGCCGCGCTACCTACATTGTGTTCAATGACAGCGCTACTGCATTGGCAGCTTCATCGGCGTGGACCCTGCGGTTTCCCGCAGCGGCACGCCGGCGCGAACCCTTCAGAGGACACATCATGAGCAAGCTCACTGGCAAGGTAGCGGTTGTGACGGGCGCATCGAAAGGCATCGGTGCGGCGATTGCGAAGGCATTGGCGGCGCAGGGCGCGTCGGTGGTGGTGAACTACGCGTCGAGCCGCGCGGGCGCCGACAAGGTGGTCGCCGACATCGCCGAAGGGGGCGGCAAGGCGGTCGCCGTCGGCGGCGACGTGTCGAAGGCTGCGGACGCGCAGAGCATTGTCGATGCGGCCGTCGAGACGTATGGCCGGCTCGATATCCTCGTCAACAACTCGGGCGTCTATGAATTCGCGCCGATCGAAGCGATCACTGAGGAGCATTTTCATCGCCACTTCAATATCAACGTGCTCGGTCTGCTGCTCGTGACCCAGGCGGCCGTCAAGCATCTCGGCGAGGGCGCGAGCATCGTCAACGTGGGCTCGATCGTGAGCCGTATCACGCCGTCGGGCAGTGCGGTCTATACGGCGACCAAGAGCGCGGTCGACGGCATCACGGGCGTGCTCGCGAAGGAACTCGGCCCGCGCAGGATTCGCGTCAACGCGGTTAATCCGGGCATGGTCGAGACCGAGGGCGCGCATAGCGCCGGCGTGATCGGCTCCGACCTCGAAACGTGGACGCTCAGCGCAACGCCGCTCGGACGCATCGGCCGGCCCGACGATATCGCCGATGTCGTGACGTTCCTCGCCTCGGACGATTCGCGCTGGTTGACGGGGGAATCGTTGATCGCGAGTGGCGGGCTGCGGTGAGGTGGGGGGGCGGGGTATTGATTTGGCGTTGGTTTGATTGGATGTAACGCTCGTTGCGAGCGGCGTGGCCTGAAGTGGGGAAGGCCGCGCCGTTTGTCGTTGGGTTTGTCGTTTGCTTTGCGTGTTTGCGATATATCAAATTCGCCTTGGCACAGATCAAAAACCAATCGCATTCCTATGCGAAGTTAAAAGTTGTCAAGGCTCGTTGTAGATGTACCGCTGGGTGCCTATGAACTGCTACGATCAGCGTTTCGCCCGAAAGCTGCTGTGCAGCGGAGTCCTCATGTTTTGCCGGAATGACTTTAAAAGAGCAATCGATAACGCTGACAGCATCGCCGGATATGTCACCTACAATGCATAAGCTCTATGCCATTCTTTCGATGCTGATATCGGGATCCGTTTTCGCATGTATGCCTGGCGAGAATTTCGATATCTATTTCCCGCCAGATAGCGCGATTATTCTCGCCGATGAGGTTTTACGACTAGTCAACTGGGTAGCCGATCAAAAGATTACCTACGCGAATCACAAAACCAAAGAAATAACGTGGGTAAGCGGGCATGCTGAGGAACGCGAACGGAATCCAGCGCAATTGGCCCAAGCGCGCCTGATAGCGGGTAGAGCCGTGCTCGATCAATTTGGCTTCTTGCGTGGAACGGTAAAGGCAAGTTCACGAGTCTATTCGAAGAACGATGTCGAAAACGGTCGGCGCGTTGAAATCTCGTTTGAGCCTGACTGCCCTAACAAGTGTTGTACGAGGCAGTAGCGGTTACGTTGAATGTGCGTCAAGCCATGCCAACACTTGCATGGGATACACGAGACCAATATGAGCAAGCAAAGAACCCCCAGTTCGATTGTCGTTCGTTACGATACCGAGCAAAAAATGCTGGTGTGCAATGCTGTCGCCGAGGCTGAGGTACGTCCCCTGTGTGAGGGGAAACTGGATATTCCCGTGCTGCTGGAAGAGTTCGATTTCAACATTGACGACGAATTCGCACGTCGTTTCGGTGCGGCCATTCTGAGCGTGCTGGCTGAATACAAGCCGGAGTTGAAGCAGTTCATTTCGGTCACGCCAGCGCCTTAGCGCGTTTTCTGTTTGTCGTTCAATGAGTATTCCCGGCTGCCTTGAAAAGGGATTGGTTTGATGGACAAGTTAACTCAATTCAACTACTTCCACGACTGGAATATCAGTGCTCTTGCCGTTCGCGACAGGCACAAACTCATTGTCCTGCTGGAAGATGACGGGAAGCGGGCAACCGCCACTTTTAGCGGAACCAGTCGCTGCACCGTTGAACATTTCAGCGTATCCAATAACATTGTCTTCGAGTTAAAGCTTCTCAAGCCGGAGGATACGAATTACGACCTCGCACTTGCCATGCTTTCGAAAAGCGAGCGCTTTTCTGACACGCCGGGGCGCCAGGTCGCGATAATCCTTGCAACGGCCGGCGCGGAGTTGGCTGTCGAGTTCGAGACACTTGAGATTGACGAGTATCGGTAGTTCACCATTCGCATGCCTATCAACGAAAAGCCGACTCTCGCGGGTCGGCTTTTTGCTGTCCGTCTTTCCAGCGCACAGAAATTTTACGAACTATGCGGCACCAGCGTGGAATCGGCCTTAATCGACTCCGGCTCCCCCTCGACCGCCCCCGCCAACTCCACCGCAAACAACGCATCGAGCAGATTCGAGCCCGGCCGTTCGGCGAGCCGCGTCAGCGATTCGGTCATCTGCACCTGGCAATCCTGTAGCGGCACCATCCGGATGCGCCGCGACTCCTTGAATTCCGCGCGCGCGATCACGCCGACGCCCATGCCTTGCGCGACCGCTTCTTCCAGCGCCTCGCGCCCGTCGACGTAAAGCACCGGCTCGACCTGCAACGACTCGCGCACGAGTTCGATTTCGAGCAGTTGCTGCGTGACCGATTGCGGCTCGCGGAAAATCATCGGCTGCCTGACGAGTTCCGCGTAGCTGAGCCGGCGCTTTTTTGCGACCGCGTAGCCGGCCGGCACCATCGCGACGAGCGGGTCGCGCCGCAACACGCGCGCTTCGAGCCGGCTATGCACCTGCGGCGCGGCGGTGATCGCCGCGTCGACCGCGCTCGACAGCACGCGCTGCATGCACTCGGCCGCATTGGCGACCGACAGCGTCACGACGATGCCCGGGTGCTGCTTGCGAAACGCGCCGATCAGCGCGACCGCGAGATCGGGCGCGTCGGCGACGAGCGAAAGCGAGCCCGATTCGAGCCCGCCCGCCGATTCGAGTAATTGCCGCGCGTCGCGCTCGCAGCTGAGCATCTGCCGCGTTACGCTGAAAAGCCGCAAGCCGAGTTCCGTCGTGGCGACGCCGCGCGGCCCGCGCTCGAACAGCTTGACGCCGTAATCCTGTTCGAGCCGCCGCACGTGATCCGACACGGCCGGCTGCGTCAGCGACAACGCCTGCGCCGCCTTCGAAAACCCGCCATGTTCCGCGACCGCATGAAACGCCCGTAATTGCGCATATTGCACGTGTGCCTCGCCATCGAATAAGTTTTAGCGATACCTCTATCAATTATATCGATTTTACCGATGGACAGGCTTTCTATACTGTGTCGGCTATCGACATCAGTTCTAGCGGAGTGGCGGACATGGAAAGCGTGATCGGCGGTTCAGCAGCGGCAGCAGCCACGTCGGCACAACCGGCGTCACCGGCAGGCACGCCGGCAGCGCCGTCGGCCACCCGCGCTCAAAACGCCTGCGCCGCGCCGGCCGGCGGTGAGCCCTATCTGCTGACGCCGGGGCCGCTGACTACGGCGCTCGCGACCAGGCAGGCGATGCTGCGCGACTGGGGCTCGTGGGACGGCGACTTCCGCGCGATGACCGCGCAGCTGCGCGCGAGCCTGCTCGAAATTGCCGGCGACACCGCGGGCGAGTACGACTGCGTGCCGCTGCAAGGCAGCGGTAGCTACTGCGTCGAAGCGATGCTCGGCAGCCTGATCCCGCGCGACGGCCACGCGCTCGTGCTCGCGAACGGCGCCTACGGCAAGCGCGCGGCGACGACGCTCGGCTATCTCGGCCGCGCCTGCACGTTGCTCGACAAGGGTGACTATCTGCCGCCGCGCGGCATCGAGGTGGAGCGCATGCTCGACGCCGATCCGTCGATCACGCACGTCGTCGCGATTCATTGTGAAACCAGTTCGGGCATCCTGAACCCGCTCGAAGAAATCGCGGCCGCCGTCGCGAAGAAAGGCCGCAAGCTGCTGATCGACTCGATGAGCGCCTTCGGCGCGGTGCCGCTCGACGTGCGGCAGATCGTCTGCGAGGCGTTCGTCTCGTCGGCGAACAAGTGCATCGAGGGCGTGCCGGGCTTCGGCTTCGTGATCGCGCGCAAGAGCGCGTTGCAGGAAGCGAAGGGCCGCAGCCATTCGCTCGCGCTCGACCTGCACGATCAATGGGACGTGATGAACCGCACGGGCCAATGGCGCTTCACGCCGCCCACGCATACGGTCGCGGCATTTATCGAGGCGCTGCGTCTTTACGCGCTCGAAGGCGGACAGCCGGCTCGGCTCGCGCGCTACGAGAACAATCGCGACGTGCTGGTCGCCGGCATGCAGGGGCTCGGCTTCGAGCCGCTGCTCAATGCGCACTGGCGCTCGCCGATCATCGTGACGTTTTTCTCGCCGGCCCATCCGTCGTTCGAATTCGCCCAGTTTTACGAACTGATGAAGCAGCAGGGCTTCATCATCTATCCAGGCAAGCTGACGGTGGTGGACAGTTTCCGCATCGGCTGCATCGGCCAGGTCGACGCGTCCGTGATGCGCCGCGTCGTCGACGCCTGTGCGCAGGCGCTGCGCACGATGGGCGTGCCGCACGCGGCGCCGCCGGCCGCCGCGCTCGAAGAACGCAAGCAACTCGCGCAGGCCGCGTAAACAGGCACAACAGGTGCAACAGGCACTTGTGCGGCACTCGCGCAACACATTCGGATTGCAAAGGATCGGGAAAGATGAAGCACGTTAAAGCGGTGATTTTCGATTGGGCCGGCACAGTGGTCGATTACGGTTCGCGCGCGCCGATGGGTGCATTCGTCGAAACCTTCGCGCAGTTCGGCGTGCCGGTCACGATCGACGAAGCGCGCGGCCCGATGGGCATGGCCAAGCGCCCGCATATCGCGGCGCTGATGGCGCTGCCGCGCGTCGCGCAAGCCTGGGCCGAGCGCTACGGCCACGCGCCGGGCGAGGCCGATATCGATGCCGTGTACGACGTGTTCGTGCCGAAGAACATCGCGGTCGCGGCCAGCTATAGCGCGGTGATTCCCGGCGTCGCCGAAGTCGCGAGCGCATTGCGTCACGACGGCGTGCGCATCGGCACGACCACCGGCTATACGCGCGAGATCATCGACCAAATCGTGCCGGGCGCGGCCGCGCAGGGCTTCTCGCCGGACAGCATCGTCTGCACCGGCGATACGCCGGAAGGGCGGCCGTCGCCGTACATGATCTACAAGACCTTGCCGCAACTGGGCGTATGGCGCGCGCGCGAGACGATCAAGGTCGACGATACCGAGGTCGGCATCGAAGAGGGCATCAACGGCGGCACGTGGGCGGTCGGCGTCGCGGTGAGCGGCAACGCGTTCGGCATGAGCGAAGCGGAAGTGAAGGCACTGTCCGCCGACGAGTTCGCCGCGCGCCGTCACGCCGCGATCGGCAAGCTCAAGGCGGCGGGCGCGCATTACGTGATCGACAGCGTGGCCGATCTGCTGCCGGTCGTGCACGAAATCGACGCGCGGCTCGCGCGTGGCGAGCGGCCCTGAGGTTTTCTCCGCGCTGAACTGGACCTGCTGCGCGTCTACTGAGCAACCAGCGCGCCATCGCGCGCGACCACCTTGCCGTTGGCCATGACGAGCTTGCGCACCGGCCGCGCGACGATCGCATGCGCGAGCGTGTCCGCGTCGACCAGCACGAGGTCGGCGCGCGCACCGGCTTGCAATCCATACGACTCGAATCCGCACGCACGCGCGGCCACGCCGCTCACGCAATCGAACGCGAGCGCGAGGTCGTCGTCGCGGCGCAGGCCGTAGCGCATCGCGATCAGCATCGCGCGTTCCAGCATGTCGGGTGAACCGTAGGGTGTCCACGTATCGCGGATGCCGTCGTTGCCGCCGAACAGCGTCACGCCCTGTTCGAGGCACGCCTTGAGCGGCGGCACCGGCACCGACGGCGGAGCGGTGGTCAGCAATGCGACGCGCAGGTCCGCGAGACGCGCGAGCAGGGCATCGCGTTCGCGCTCGGGCAGCGCGCCGAGACAGAACGCGTGACTGACTACCACCTGCCCCTGCATGCCGAGCGCCGCGACGCGATCGAGCAGCAGGCCGAGCGTAAACGCACCGATTTCCCCCGGCTCGTGCAGATGAATGTCGATCGGCTTCTGATGCCGCTGCGCGAGGCCGAACGTCAGGTCGAGCGACTGCACGGGATCGCCGTCGATGAGCGCCGGGTCGAGCGCGCCGAGCACGTCGGCGCCGGCGGCCAGCGCGCGATCGAGCAGCGCGTCGGTGCCCGGCCGGCCGAGCAGCCCCGATTGCGGAAACGCGACGATCTGCAGGTCGAACACGTCGCGCAGGGTCTGACGCGTCGCGAGCACGCCGTCGAGATGACGCAGACCCGCGTCGGTATCGATATCGACGTGCGTGCGCAAACGCGTCGTGCCCGCCTGCATGAACGCGCGCGCGAGCGCAAGCGACTGCGCGCCCGCATCGTGGCCGCTTTGCGCGCGCCAGCGCCGTTCGTTCTCGATACGGTCGGTGAGCTTCGGGCCGACCTCGTTGCGATACCAGCGCATGCCCCAGTGGGTCTTGTCCAGATGCGTATGGCCTTCGACGAAACCGGGCAGCAGCAGCGCGCCCGCACCGTCCTCGATCCGCATGCCGGGTTCGCGCGCGAGGCCCGGACCGAGCGCGGCGATGCGGCCGGCGGCAATCGATACGTCGACGCGCGCGCCGTCGGCAAGACGCACGTTGGTGATGAGCGAGGCGTTCGTCGTGAGAGGCGTGGCGGTCGTGGTCATGGCGGCGTCGAGTGGAAGAGGGTGAGGACAGGGACAATGAAAGCGGCTGCCAAGCGACTACAAAGCGATTGCACAGCGGTTTCAAGCGCAAGCAACGCAGGCCGCTCGCGACGCGACGGACAGACGGCGATACGGGCCGCGCAAGCCCCCGCCGGCGGGCAAAAACCAAGGCTGAGCGCCTGTTCACGGTATACTCCCGCGAACTTGCCTGATCGCCAGGCTTGCCCGATACTCAGCTGTTACCCCCAATCTCCCCGTACGTCGAGTTTAACGCTACTGCTTATGAGCACAATCCTTGAAAGTCTTCCGATCGGCCAGAAGGTCGGTATCGCGTTTTCCGGCGGCCTCGACACCAGCGCCGCGCTGCACTGGATGCGCAAGAAGGGCGCCGTGCCGTATGCCTACACGGCCAACCTCGGTCAGCCCGACGAAGACGACTACGATTCGATCCCGCGTCGCGCCACGCAATACGGCGCCGAAGGCGCGCGCCTGATCGACTGCCGCGCGCAACTGGTCGCGGAAGGCATCGCGGCGCTGCAATGCGGCGCGTTCCATATCTCGACGGCGGGCGTCACCTACTTCAACACGACGCCGATCGGCCGCGCCGTGACGGGCACGATGCTCGTCGCCGCGATGAAGGAAGACGGCGTCAACATCTGGGGCGACGGCAGCACGTACAAGGGCAACGACATCGAGCGTTTCTACCGCTACGGTCTGCTCGTCAACCCGGACCTGAAAATCTACAAGCCCTGGCTCGACCAGCTGTTTATCGACGAACTCGGCGGCCGCGCGGAAATGTCCGAGTTCATGCGCCAGTCGGGCTTCGACTACAAGATGTCGGCGGAGAAGGCGTATTCGACCGACTCGAACCTGCTCGGCGCGACCCACGAAGCGAAAGACCTCGAAAGCCTCGAATCGGGCATCAAGATCGTCAACCCGATCATGGGCGTCGCATTCTGGCGCGACGACGTGCAGGTCGCGAAGGAAGAAGTGACGGTCCGCTTCGAGGAAGGCCAGCCGGTCGCGCTGAACGGCAAGACGTTCCCGAACGCGGTCGAGCTGCTGCTCGAAGCGAACCGGATCGGCGGCCGTCATGGTCTCGGCATGAGCGACCAGATCGAGAACCGCATCATCGAGGCGAAGAGCCGCGGCATCTACGAAGCTCCGGGCCTCGCGCTTCTGAACATCGCGTACGAGCGTCTCGTTACCGGCATCCATAACGAAGACACGATCGAGCAGTACCGCGAAAACGGCCGCCGTCTCGGCCGTCTGCTGTACCAGGGCCGCTGGTTCGATCCGCAGGCGATCATGCTGCGTGAAACTGCACAGCGCTGGGTCGCGCGCGCAATCACCGGCGAAGTGACGGTCGAGCTGCGCCGTGGCAACGACTACTCGATCCTCAGCACGAAGTCGCCGAACCTCACGTATCAGCCCGAGCGTCTGTCGATGGAGAAGGTTGCGTCGACGTTCTCGCCGCGCGACCGCATCGGTCAGTTGACCATGCGCAATCTCGACATCACCGATACGCGCGACAAGCTGCGTATCTACTCGCAGGTGGGTCTGCTGTCGTCGAACGACGTCTCGGCGCTGCCGCAGGTGAAGTCGGATAAAGAGTAACTGCCAGAGTCAATGCGCGAGTCCGTGCGAGAGTAAATCCGGGCGTCAATCCGGAGCAGGCTCGTGAAGAACGGGGAAGGGATGTCCTTCCCCGTTTTCTTTTTTCCGCCGTCCGTTCGTGCTTTTGCCTCCTCGCTGCTGCGTTTTTCCGCAGCCAATCTTTCATCGATCCGCCTGATCGCCGCGACGTCGAAGCGGCTCCGCACGACAGCTTCGTACGACGTATTTGTCTGCTGAATACGGCGTGAAATCGCCTCGCAACGAGGCCTGGTTCGCGCAATCACGCCCCCTCGTCATCTTTTCTCGCGATCGCTCGATCGGCGCTCAAGTTTCGCCGGCCTATGCCGTTGACATGAGCTAATCCCATTCTGGAACCTTGCCGTGCAACTCGCTTACAGTAACGACCGCCTGGCCAGCCGGATGCCCATCGAGCCCCCCGCGACCGGCGAAGCCGAGGTGGAGTCTTCGGTCATCGAATGGCTGTTGCATGACGATCAGGTAATGCGCGAATGCTTCACGCACGCGGCGGAGATTCTCAAGAGCGTGACCGGCGCGGCGATCACCGCGATCGTGCTGCTCGACGAAGAGCACGAGCATTACCGCGCCGAAGTCGGCATGGCGATGCCGCTCGTCACGCGCGCCTGCTCGCTCGCCGACTATGCGGTGCGCGACGCCGATCTGTTCGTGATCGAAGACGCGCATCACGACCACCGCTTCCGCGAATGCATGCTCGTGCGGCGTCATCCGTTCGTGCGGTTTTATGCGGCGATTGCGCTACGCGCGCCGAACGGCGAGATCGTCGGTGCGCTGTGCGCGATGGACCCGTCGCCGGGCCGGCTCGATGCCGGGCAACGCGGCGTGTTCTACCATCTGCGCGCGATGATCGAAAACGATCTGAAGATGCGCACCGCCACCGCGATCGATCCGCTCACGCAGCTTTATAACCGCCGCTTCCTGCTCGACAGCATCGCGCGCCGCTGGAAAGAAGCGCAAGAGGGCGACGTAATGGGCTCGGTGGTGGTCGACGTCGACTGGTTCAAGCAGTACAACGACACGTACGGGCATCAGGCCGGCGATCAATGTCTGCGCAAGGTCGCCTCGGTCATGCAGGCCGCCGCCGACAACGAGCGCATCGTCGCCGGACGCATGGGCGGCGAGGAGTTCGGGCTGCTCGTGCTGCAGGCGCGAGCGTTCGAACTCGAAGACACGCTCGAAGCGCTGCGCCGTGGTGTCGCCGACCTCGCGATCGAGCATGGCGCGTCGCCGCTCGGCATCGTGACCGTCAGCGTGGGCGCGTCGCTGACGCGCATCACGGAGTCGTCGCGGCCCGCGCATCGCGATGGTTTCGCGAGTGCGGATCAGGCGTTGTATCGCTCGAAGCATAGCGGGCGCAACCGCGTAACGATGGCGTAAAGCGTAAAACCATAGTACGGCGCGGCGTGCCCGATCATCAGCGATCCTGACGATCGGGCACGCAGTTGGCTTGCCTTGAGCGCTGCCTGCGCTTGCTGTTCGCTGTTTTCCCGTTTCCGGCCGGCGATGCGTACCATGCCTGCCTATCGCAGGCAACGCATTCCCCATTACTTCCCCGTTAATGCGTACGATCAAAATCGTACGCGCAAATTGCCGCTGCACGAACGGTCATAAGGTTTTCTTAAGCTTGCACTGTTGAGATAACCTTATGAATAACGGCTGCGAACAATAACGATGCCCCGTGGACGCAAACCTGGCCGGCAAGCCGAGAAGACGCATTGCCGGTTGCTTTATCTGCTGGAATTGGCGCGCGGCAGTTCGTACGTCGCGAGTACGCTGACGCCGGAAAGCCAGCATGCGGCAATTGCCGAGGTGTTGCGCGAGTTCAGCCAGCAACACGACGCAGACAAGCTGCCGATGTTTCGCGAACTGCTCGCGGAAAGACTCCAGGAGCGAGGCGATCTCGACGCGGCGCAGGCGGTATTGAGTTTCAGATTGCGTCAATAGAGCGCGGGAAAACCGGGGCGGAACAGCGCAGGCGCGCTGCCCGCAAAAAACGCCTCGGCTTGAGGCTTCCAACCTCAAGCCTCAAGTGCCGATCAGCTTCAACCCCGCCGGCAACGACTCGCCGAACACACGACCTTCATCGGCGTTATCGAGCGCGACCGTTTCGCTGACCATCGTGACCCACGCGCGCGGCGCACTCGCCGCTTCGAGCCGCCGCACGACCGTCGCGCGCAGATCGTCAGGCAGATCGCGCGAGCGGTCGCCGGTCATGCGCGCGATCTGCACGGCGGCGAATGCGGCGGGGTCGATCTTCTTCCAGTCGAGCTTGAGAATCGCGTCGAGCCATTGCGCGGCGACCGCGGGCGGCACGACGCTATGCGCGCTGCCGTAAAACGGCTGCCGCGCACCGATACGCCCGACCGCCCACCAGCTCTGGTGGTTTTCCGCGGGCTTCTTCAGGCGCGCGAGCACGGCCTCGCCGAGTTCGATCTTGCGCTCGGCCGGAATCCGTTCGAGCGAGGCGGACAGCCGCACCCTATCGGCAAAACCGGTCTTGGCGACATCGAACGGCAGCTTGTGGCGCGCTTGCGCGGTCTTCTCCAGATAGTCCATCGCCTCGAGCACGCGTAGTTGCGCGTCCTCGCCGAGGCCGCCCGCCGCGCGGCGCCACAGCGTCCACCATTCGGACCAGACCTGGCTATCGTTGACGTACTGGATGCCGTCGTCGAACAGCGACCACAGCTGCTCGACGCGCCATTCGTCGAGCGGATAGCCGAAGCCCGGCCGCACGCAATAGCCGGCGAGGTTGAGCCAGAGCCGTTCGTGATCGGCCGAGCGCCGTCTGCGGCGCGCGCGTTCCCAGAGCGCGCCGAACAGCTCGCGCAGCAATGCGCTGTTCCAGCTATCGCGCGGTCCGAGCAGCTGTTCGAGTTGCGCGCGCAGCCGTTTGATTTCCTTTGGATCGACGTTTTGCGCGCGCGAGCCGAAACAGCGGTCGATCAGTTCGATCGCGCGATCGAGCGCGGGATGGCGTTCGTGCGCGGCATCCGCCGGCAGATCCACCTGCGCGGCGTCGCGGCGCAACTGGAATTCGAGCCGCCAGCGTTGCGCGGGGTGGTCGAGCGCGAGACAGTGCACGTCGAGCGTGCCGACTTCGGTCAGCGTCGTCGCGATGCGCACGGTGGTCTCGCGCGCATTCTGGCCGTCGCGCGGCTGCACGACGGTCGCGACCGGCGGCAGACGAATGAAGTCGCCGCCCGTGAGATCGACGAGTTCGCCGGGCTGATAAACGGTGTCCGCGCTCGACGACACGAGGTGAAACTGCACCGGATGCCCGAGCCGCAACGCGAAGGTACGCTCCGCGATCAGGATCTCGTGGCCTTCTTCGGTGCCGCGCGGCAGCAGGCAGATGCCGCGCGATGCGGGTGGGGTGTCGTGTGGCGGGTTCGGCGCGCAATCCTGGGTTGAGCCGTGTGCCGAATCCGGCTTGCCCGCGCCGGTTTCGTCGAGCACGAGAAAATAGCTGCGCGCGGAACCGCCGCCGATTTTCGGCGCCAAGCCCGCGCGCGCGAGCGAATAGGCCACCGCGCCGCGCGCCACCGCAACGTCGGGATTGTCGTTGTGCAGGACGTTGAGCGGTGCGCCGCGCCAGTCGCCGAGCGTTTCGGCGAGACGGCGCGACAACGCGTCGGCGCGAAACACGCCGCCGTTGAGCAGCAGCGTGTCGGGCACGGGCAGGGCGGTTGCGTTGCCAGGGCCCGACGCGCTGGCCGTATCCGCCGGCGCATCTGCGTTCGCATCCGCTTCTGCACCCACGGCCAGCGCCTTGCGCGACTGCGCCGCGAAGCGCTCAAGAAACGCCGCGATATGGCGCGTGACCGCCGCGTCGGTTGCATAGGGCAGACCGAATTCGACAATCGCGCCGCGCGGCCGCCCCGGCCGTTCGTGCGCCGCGACCTTCGGAAAGAACCCGTCGACGATGATCTTTTCGACCTCGTCGCGCGTGACCTGCGCGCTGCGCGCCCCGCCGATCAGCTTCGACCCGGCGCCGAGCAGCGTGATCGAGGCCGACTCCGGCGCCTGCGCGCCAAGCAGTTGTTCCTTCGCGCTGCGGCAGCGCTCGACCAATTGCGACAGGCTCGCCGCCGACAAGCGCTGCGGCGCCTGCCTGACGTCACCGGAGCCAGCGGCACCGCCGGCCCCACCCGGCAGCCGCGCCTCGACCAGATGCGCGAGCGCGAGGTCCATGTTGTCGCCGCCGAGCATCAGGTGATTGCCGACGCCGATGCGCGTCAACTGCGGCTCGCCGTCGCCGCGCAACGCGACTTCGATCAGCGTGAGATCGGTCGTGCCGCCGCCGACGTCGCAGATCAGCACGAGCCGTGTCTTCGCGAGTTCGCCGGCCAGGCGCTCGCGATGATGAAACAGCCAGTCGTAGAACGCGGCCTGCGGCTCCTCGAGCAGCCGCAGCGACGGCAGACCCGCGAGCCGCGCCGCTTCGACGGTCAACGCGCGCGCGCCTTCGTCGAACGAAGCCGGCACCGTCAGCACGACGTCCTGCTGTTCGAGCGGCGCGTGGGCGAACTGCTGGTTCCACGCGGCGCGCACGTGCGCGAGGTAGCTCGCGCTTGCCTCGACCGGCGAGACCTTGTGGACCTCGTCGGGCGCGCCCCACGGCAGGATCGGCGCAACGCGATCGACGGAAGCATGCGAGAGCCAGCTTTTCGCGCTCGCGACGAGCCGGCCCGGCACCTGTGCGCCGAGCAGACGCGCGAGCCGGCCCACCACGACCGGCTGCGCGGCGTCCTTGCCGTGGCCTACGGCGGCGCTCGCAGCGGACCACGGCAGTGGCAGATCGGCCGCGCTCAGCTCGCCCTCGGCCGCGTGATAGCGCACCGACGGCAGCAGCGGACGCGCCGCAACTTCGCCGGGACTCACGAGCTGCTCGATCCCGAACACGCGAATCTCGTGCGATCCGGTTTCCGCGTAGGCGAGCACCGTGTTGCTGGTGCCGAGATCGATGCCGACGCTGTATCGCTTCATCTGCGCAGCCTTCTTACCCGCTCGCTCACGCCTGCGCGCCGCCGCGCACGTCGAACTCGACCTTCCAGCGCTCCTCGGAGCCGCGTGGGATCGCTTCGAGTTCGAGCGTGCCGGCCTCGGTCACGCGCGCGTGCAGCTTCACCGGCACGACCTCGCCCGTCGCGCGGCCGGCTGCCGGCAGGGTCGCCTGGATTTCCTCGAGCTCCTGCAATTCCTCGGGGCTCCAGTAATCGAGCAAGGTGCCGACCTGATCCTGACGACGCACCGACGAACCGAAGAAGCGGAAATGCACGGGTTCGCCGACCACGAGGCCGAACTCCTGCGCGAGCAGTTCCGCCTCGGTGCCTTCTTCCATGCCGAACGGCGCGACGCACAGCGCCTGTACCGGCGGTTCGAGGCCGGGAACGGCCGGCATCGCCGATTCGATCGCGATGTAGTAGGCGCGCGCGGTGCCGCCGCGAATCCGCACGCCGCGGCCGCGCCGCACGTAGCCGTAGTAGGCCGCGCCGCGCGCGACCGCGAGGTCGAGGTCCGCGCCTTCGAGCAGACGCGCGCTTGCCGCGCCTTCGGCCGCGAGCCAGCCGTTCAGCGTGCCCATCAGGCGCTCGACCAGCAGCGCCGACTTGAACACGCCGCCGTTGAACAGCACCGCGGTCGGATGCAGGAAGCTCGCATTTTGCGCGGCCGCGTTGGCCGCGTCATTGGCGGCCACACCGCCGAACCCTGCGAGTTCGGCCAGCGCACCGACCTGCCTGCCGAGGAACGCCGCCAGATGCCGCGTGATGCCGGCGTCCTGCGCATACGGCAAACCAAGCTGCGTCAGACCGACGCGCGCGCGGCTCACCGGACGCGCCGCGCTATCGACTTGCGGGAAGAAGCCTTCGAGGATCGTCTGCGTCAGTTCGGTGCGCGTCAGTTCGGTGCGGATCGAGCCGCCGATCAGCTTCGAGCCGCGGCTCGGCACGACGAGCGGCACGGTGTCGGTGGCGGGGTCGCTGAGCAGCGTTTCCTTCGCCGAACGGCACGCGTAGGTGAGGGCGCGCAACTGCCACGCGTCGGCCTGGGTGCCCTGCGCGGCGAGCTTGCGTGCGACCACGTGCGCGAGCGCGAGGTCCATGTTGTCGCCGCCGAGCAGGATGTGATCGCCGACCGCGACGCGATGCAGTTCGAGATTGCCGTCGCGCTCGATCACCGCGATCAGCGAGAGGTCGGTCGTGCCGCCGCCGACGTCGACGACGAGGATGATGTCGCCGACCCGCACCTGCTTGCGCCACTGGCCGCCGCTTTTCTCGATCCAGCTATAGAGCGCCGCCTGCGGTTCCTCGAGCAGCGTCATGCGCGTGAAGCCGGCGGCCTGGGCCGCTTCGGCGGTCAGCTCGCGCGCGGCCGGGTCGAACGAGGCGGGAATCGTCACCGTGACGTCCTGGTCGGCGAACGGCGCGTCCGGGTGCGTGTGGTCCCACGCCTCGCGCAGGTGCGTCAGATAGCGCACCGAGCTTTCGAGCGGCGAGACGCGCGCGACTTCGGGCGGTGCATCGTTCGGCAGAATCCCCGCGCGACGGTCGACGCCCGGATGGCACAGCCAGCTTTTCGCGCTCGACACGAGCCGGATCGGCGTGCCGGCGCCGCGGCTGCGCGCGAACTCGCCGACCGCGAATTCGCGCTGGCCGGTCCACGGCAGGTAGAGGTCGCCCGAGGCCAGTTCGTCGGGGTGCGGCAGATAGAGGAACGAGGGCAGCAGCGGCAGATTGTCGATCGCGCCGGGGCCCGTGAGCTGCGCGATCGGCAGTACGTCCTGGGTGGTTTTCTCGCCGTCGCTCGCGTGTGTGTCCACGTAGGACAGCGCGCAGTGCGTGGTGCCGAGGTCGATGCCGATCGAATAGCGGGCGTCGCTCATAGCTCCACCTCGGCCGGGGCGATGACCTTCGCGTTATGGCCGTCCGCGAGCTTCGGCAGACGCACCTCGTCGACGCGCCAGCCGCGATGGCTGATGCTGCCGTTAAACGGCGCGCTGCCGACGACGTTGCCGGTCAGCCGCACCGAACTCGCATCGAAGCCCGCGGGCAGCGTGACGCGGCTGCCCTCGGCTTCGTCGCGCACCGGGCGGATCGTGAAGTGCTCGCGCAGCGTCGCGCGGCAGCCTTCGTGGACGAGGCGCGCGGCCGCGCCAATGTCGGCGTCGCTATAGCCCTTGATGTCTTCCTCGACGAAGTCGATGAAACGCGCATCGCGTTGTAGCAGACCGAGCAGTTGCAGGGCGGCGTCGGGCGTCGCTTCTTTCAGCACCGGTGCTGGTTTCGGTTGCGGGGCGGGCGCCGGCGTCGGTGCAGGCGTTTCGGCGGGGGCTGGCGTGGGCGCGGGCGCCGCACCGACCGGTTCGCCGTTGCGCAGGCGCAGCACGTCGGCCGCGAAGCCGCCATTGCCGAGGATGCTGAAAAACGTGCCGACAGCCAGTGAAATCCGGCCGAGGAAGGATGGGTTCGAATTGCTCATAAATGCTCCTGATGGGCTCTGTCAAAGGACGAGCCGTCCTCGCCTCGCCACGGGCGTCAGAGGCCGTGAAACCTTGACGGGCCGGGCAGGGCCGTGATGATGCGGATTCGCGCGCCGCAGGAAAAACGCCGTTCGGCCACCGGGCAGGCCGGCGCTGCAAGGCAATCCGCAGTACTCCGCGACAATTCTCAATACGCCAACGCGGCGCGTGCGGCGCGCGCAAAACCCGTATTTTGCCTTGCGGCGCGCCCGACGCGGGCAAAGCCGGCAATTCTAGCGGGCAATGGGGCGGGATTGGCGCCAAGCCGGAGGAAGAACGGGCAAATGCGGGGAAAGCGGGAGGGCGGCTCAAGCAGCGGGTTGATCAATTGCCGTCTTTCGATTTCGCCGCATCCCAGTTCATGCGATGACGCTTGACGGTTTCCGTATGCCGCGCATCGTCCTCGGTGTGCAGATAAAGGCTGGTCGTATTCAGCGAAACATGGCCGAGATTGTCGCGGATCGTGCGCAGATCGACGCCGCCGTCGGCCTGATGCGAACCGGCCGTGTGGCGCAGCCAGTGCGCCGACGCGCGTTCGAGCTCATCGGCGCGATCGGCGAATTCCGGGCCGCGCGCGCGCAGCCACATCGCCGCGCCGGCAAAGATGCCCTTGATCGCATCATGCACCGCCGAGCGCGACAGGCAGCGGCTTCGGCCCTTGAACGGCAGCACGAGCGGCGTTTCCTCGGCGCGCGTGGGCAGGGCGGCGAGACCGTTGAGCGTGCGGTAATTGCGCAGCTCCTGGATCAACTCCACCGATACCGGCACGATCCGCTCCTTGTCGCCCTTGCCGAGCGTTTCGAGCCACCACTGGTCCTGACCGTCGGCGCCGAGCCGTCTGAAGAACTGGCCCATCTGGCCGCCCGCGACTTCCGAAATCCGCATGCCTTGCAGATAGAACAGCGTGGTCAACCAGCGGCAGCGCGCGTGGTAGGCGCGTTGCGCGTCGGTGTCCTGCGGCAGTTGCTCGACGAACAGCTTCACCTCGTCCCATAGCGACGTCGACAGATAGCGCGTGACGCGCGGCGCCGAGCGCTTCGCGCGTTGCCGCAGCAGCGCCATCGGATTGCCGCGCAGATAGCCGGCGTTGACGAGCCACGTGAACATCGCGTTGAGGATGATCAGCGCCTGGCGCTGGCTGGCCGGCGACAGCGGGCCGTTGAACGGCCGCCAGCGTTCGTCGCTGCGGGCGAACTTGCCGCCGCTCGCCGACACCCAGCGCGCGGCAGGCTGCGGATCGGCGATGAACGCCTTGAATAGCAGCAGATCCTCGTGCGTCAGCGACGACAGCGGCTTGCCGAGCTGCACGACGGCCCACAGCAGCAGACGCTCGGCTTCCTTGCGGTAGTTGTCGAAGGTGGTCTTGGTGTCCGCGTAATTGGAGAGCCATGCGCGCACGGCGTCGAGGTCGTTGCGCGCCGACAGTTGCGAGTTTTCGCTCGCACCGCGATTGGTGCCGTCGCGGCCATCGAGCAGTTCCGGCACGACGAGCGATTCGACGGGCTGAACGGTGACGAGGTCGGCGCTGGATGCGGCTGTCGGCAAGGCTTTGGACACGATTCGGAGAGTTCCTGAGGGCGAACGCCGGTTGCGTAATTGCGCCTATTTTAGTGAGCCGCCAGGGCCGCGGATACCCGCTCGCGCAATGTCGGCAAAACATCGGCGTCAAACCACGGATTGCGCTTGAACCAGGCGATGTTGCGCGGCGAGGGATGCGGCAGCGGCATGATCCGTGGTCCAAACTCGGTCCAGCGGACGAGCGTATCGGTCATGCTGGGTCCATAGGCGGCGCCGAGACCGAAGCGCTGGGCGTACTGTCCGATCAGCAGCGTGAGCCGCACGGCGCTCAGGTGGCCGAGCAGCTCGCGATGCCAGCGCTCGGCGCACGCGGGCAGCGGCGGCAGATCGCCGCTCGGGCCGCGCCCCGGAAAACAGAAACTCATCGGCACGATGGCGAATTTCGACGCGTCGTAAAAGGTGCTGTCGTCGACGCCGAGCCACGTGCGCAGGCGCTTGCCGCTCGCATCGCTCCACGGAACGCCGGACGCATGCACACGCGCGCCCGGCGCCTGGCCGACGATCAGAATGCGCGCCTGCTCGGAGGCAGCCAGCACCGGTCGCGGTGCATGCGGCAGCGTCGGCGCGCACAGGGTGCAGGAGCGGATGTCGCGGAGCAGGATTTCGAGCGTTGTGGGTTTCTTGACAGCCATTCTGTGGGGCAAGGTGACGGATGGGCCGGGGTGCCCTGGAACGGCTCAGCCCGGTGACTAAGCCGGATAGATCAACGTGCCGTCGGCTTGCGGTTGCGCGCCCGGCGTCATCGTGGCGGCGCTCGTGTAATGCGCGTCCATGATGTGCAGCACGGTTTCGCGGCGAGCCAGCAGATAGTCCGTGATGATACGCCGGTGGCCGAGCCACAGGACGGGACCAGACGGGTTGCGCTCAGGATAGCGCTGGTTGTCCGCGAACAAAGATCGTTAAATATTTGATGCGTCCCTCGCTGCGGTTTCTGTAGGTGCGGAAAGCGACAACGCCGTTGCTGCCGCCACCACATGATTCAGCAAGTCGCTCCTTTCCTCTGCGCTCATGTCCCGCAAGACTTCGCTGAGCATCTGGCGCGGCCAGCAACGGACGAGCGCCGCCGTTTCTTCGCCTGGATTGCACAGCGAGTGACTCAACGCCTTTGCTAACGCACGCGTCGCGTTCGTACGCCGTAGCGCATCCATGTTGCCAGGGCTCCCGGTTCGCGCGATATTGCCCGCTCCGGCTGACAATGCGCGACGCGCCTTGTCCATCGCGTCATTCGCCTTGCGAAGCTGGGTAGTTGACTCGGGATCGAGCGCCTCGCCGACAAGGGTTCTGGCTGCCGCATAGGCGGCCAAAGGCGCCTCGGCGGATGTCAGCAGTTTCTTTGGCCGGGGGCTCAAGCCATTGAGTGCGGGATGACTCCGGGGACTTGCCGAGCTTCCTATCGCACTTGACTCAGGCTTGGCCGTCTCGGAAGACGCCTCGTCAGCAAGGTGTGACGCCGATACGGACCGGTTGCGGAGTCCGTCGATTGTTGGGCTCATGACTCTTTCTTTAGATGCGAATACATCTCGGATGACCGGCTAGACAGTTTCTCGCGTTGAATATCTTTTGGTGCTCCAAAGACGAATAGCCGTGCAATGCGGCGAAGCAGGAAAGTCCGGTGCGGTCGTTTTACTGTTGGCGGCTACCACGTCACACGGATCGCAATCCCGTTCTGTACGTCGCCGCGCCCAGGGATGAGCGAACCGCCGTCGATGCTTTCCCATAAATTTAAACACGACATTATAGTACTAATGTCGTGTTTAAGAGGTGAAAGTGTAGTATTTTTATCGTATTACGTTGTATTATCAATTTATCGTTCATTCCGTAGCCTCAAACACGCCATGACGCTCGAATCCGACATCGAAGCCGCCCGCGAACGCGCATCCGACACTCAGATGCTATACCGCGAGGTCTGCGCGCTGCTGTTTTTCCGCTACGGCGAAACGCCGACCGCGAACCGGCTTTATCAACTGGTGCGCAAAGGCAGCATGAGCGCGCCGGCCAAGGCCTTGCGCGATTTCTGGGGCGAGGTTCGCGACAAGACTCGCGTCGACGTTGGACGCCCGGACCTGCCGCCCGAGGTCGCGGCGGCGGCCGGCGATCTGGCGGCCCAGCTTTGGCGGCTATCCAACGACGTCGCAAGCGCAGCGCTGGACGTGTTCAGACAGGACGCGCAGAGCGAAATCGCGGCGGCACGCGACGAGGCACGGGAACGGGAAACGCAGCGGCTCGACGCGCGCCAGCAGGCGGAACAGGCGGCGCACGACGCCGCCGCGCTGCGTGCGCAGATCGGCGGGCTCGAAGCGCGCATCGTCGAGCTGCAAACCGCCAACGCGATGCTGACGGCGCAACTTGCCGCGTCGAAGCAGGAAACTGCGGCGGGCATCGCCGCGCTGGCCGACGCCCGTCGCGATTTCGCCGACGAACTGGCCAAGCTGCGCCGCGCGCACGAACAGAACGAACAACGGCTTGCGGCCGCCGAAAAGCGCGCGTTGCTCGAAATCGAGAGCGAACGGGCCGTGGCGCAGCGGCTGCGCAAGGAGCTTCAGGCCAGCCATGAGCGGGCGGCGACGCTAGAGGCCGAATCGCGCGTGCAGCGTGACGGCTTACGTGACGAACTCGCGGCGACGAAGGCCGAGCTGGCCACATCGAACGCACGGCATGCGCTGAGCGGCGCGCAACTCGCGGAAAAGGACGCACTGCTGGCCGAACGCGCTGCCACGGCCGATCTCTTGCGGCAGCGCATCGAGACGATGTCGCGGAAGCTGGAAGCGGCACGGGCGCCGAAAACGTCCACACGCCCTACCCGTCGTTCGCGTGAAAAAAACGCCTCGCAGGGGCGAACGACGACAGACTTTGCAGGCGCGTCATTCGTCAAACGGGGAACGAGTACCAGGAAGTGAGCACAGTGGCAGCAAGGCGAATCGTGGACCTGAAACCCCGGCGCGCCTCACATGACTCATATGATTAAAGAGAATGCGAGCGCATCCGCAAAACGGCTCGCGATTTTCGTCGGGGATTCAAACGACACAGGAATCGAACCTGTAGGGGCGCTGACTATATCGCCAGCCTCGTCGATACACCTGCACCGGCGTGCGCTTGCGCCTCAGCGCAGGCATTGTCGTCAGAACTTCGGATGGCACTCGAAATTGACCGACGATCCATGCTCGGTCATCACGCTCACGCCGCTCACGGTTTCCGCCATTACGCTGCTTTGCATACCGCGGCGCTCGCAATAGTCGCGCGCTTCGTTCATCGCGAGTTCATGCGCGCGGGCCCATGCCATGCGTCCACCGGTTGCGCTTGCCGCGACCGTGTAAGTGCCGGGTTTATCGGTCGCGACGACGTCGGTACTCGATGCACATCCAGCGAGACTCGCGCATGCGAGCACCGCCGCGGCGAAACCACGCATGCGGGCCGCGAGCGGCGCCCTCTTCTCTGCCGGCTCAGGCTTTCGCGCGCACGAGCCGGGAATACCGTTCGAATTCAGATCACACATTGTGCAGCACCTGCATTTTTTGACCGATTGCCCGGCCTGATTTAGCAAGCCTCGATTATCGGCAATCGATCGCGCGAGATCAGCCGCTCGCGCCGAAAACACTGTTGCGTGTCTTTTAACAATGCAGGTGCCGTGCCACTCAGAAGTTGGCGGCCCCTTGTCCTTGTCCGCCCTGACCTGCCGCATCGGGCGGCACGACGTCGTCGGGCGTGGGCGTCGGCGCGATGGCCGCTGCGCCGCCGCCATGCGTTTCGCCGTCGACGGCATTGCCGGTGGCCGGCGCGGGAGCGGTTCCCGGCGTCGGCAACAACGGCGGCAATTCGCGCGGTTCGGCCAGCGCCGCCGAAGCGCCGGCCGCCGCAGACCCCGGTTGAGCCGGAACAACCGGAACAACCGGAATAACCTGAGTAAGCGGAGTAGGCGAACTAACGGACGCCTCCCCGGACGTCCCCGCCGACGCCACCGGCGCCCTGCGCGCCGGCGCATGCACAACCACCTGCTTCTGTGGCGTGCGCGCGAACAGATGCTCGATCCAGTCGCGCAACCGCTCCGCGCGCTCGGCGAACCAGCCGGGCGGCTGCTCGGTATCGAACTTCACGCGCGGATCGACGAGCCGCGAGCGCTGCGCGCGCTGGAAGAAATCGCCGACGATCGGCAGCGCGCTATGCGCCCCCTGCCCCCAGTAATCGCTGCGCAGCGTCACGCGGCTGTCGTTGAAGCCGACCCACGCGCCCGCCACCAGTTGCGGCTGGATCAGGATGAACCAGCCGTCCGCGTTGCCCTGGGTCGTGCCGGTCTTGCCCGCGACGTCGCCGCGCACGCCGAAGCGCGTGCGGATGCTCGCGCCGGTGCCGCGGCTGACCACGTCGCGCATTACGTCGACGAGCGTACGCGCGGTATCGGCGGGCAGCTCGCGTTTCGGCGCGGCCGGTGCGAATTCGGCCAGCACGTTGCCGTTGCGGTCCTCGATGCGGGTGACCATCAGCGGCTCGACGTAATTGCCGAGGTTCGCGATCGTGCCGTACGCCGAGACCATCTCCTTCAGCGTGACGGGGCTCGTGCCGAGCGCGAGCGACGGCACCGGATCGAGCTCGCTGTCGCGCACGCCCATCGCGCGCGCAAGCCTCGCGACCTTGTGCGGTCCGACCGATTCCATCACCTGCGCGGTGATGCGGTTGCGCGAATACGCGAGCGCGTCGCGCAGGCTGATCATGCGGCCGCTCGGTTCGTCCTCGTCGTTCGGCTTCCAGACTTCGCCGCCTGCCAACTGGATTTCGACGGGGTTGTCGGGCAGCTTATCGTCGGGCTTCGCACCCGCCTCGAACGCCGCCGCGTAGACGAACGGCTTGAAGGTCGAGCCCGGCTGACGGCGTGCCTGCTGCACGTGATCGAACGGGTCCTCGCTGAAGTCGCGGCTACCGACCCACGCCTTGATTTCGCCGGTGCGCGGATCCATCGCGAGGAAGTCGGCCTGCACGCGCGTCTTCGTCTCGCAGACGTTCTGCACGAGCGGGCGGTCGGCGAGCAGATGCTTCAGGGCATCGTCGTCGGACAGGCCCGTGTCTCTGGCGGCGCGAAAGTCGGGCGTTTCGCGCAGAAACGTGCGCAGCAGATCCTTGTCCGCCGAGCAGCCCGTGCGCGTGCCCCATGCCGAGTTCGCGATGCCCTGCAACTGGTTGCCTTGCAGTTTGACGGTCTGTGTTGCCATCGTCTGCAAACGCGAATCGAGCGTCGTGCGCACGACGAGTCCATCGGAATAGATGTTGTAGTCGTTGCGATCGGCCCATGCGACGAGCCACTTGCGCAGCTGCTGCGTGAAATGCGGCGCGGGTCCAGGCGGCTCGATCTGGCGCTCGAAATCGAGGCGCAGCGGCTTGCGGCTCAGGATGTCGTACTGCGCGGGCGTCAGCTTGCCGTACTTGACCATCTGCCCGAGCACCGTGTTGCGCCGTTGCAGCGCGCGCTCGGGATTGAGCACCGGGTTGTAGTAGCTGTTGCCCTTCAGCATGCCCGTGAGCGTCGCGCTTTCGAGCACGTTCAGATCGGCCGCCGACTTGTCGAAATAGGTGCGCGCGGCCATCTCGATGCCGTACGCGTTGTAGAGAAACGGCACCGTGTTCAGATAGGTCTCGAGAATCTCGGGCTTCGTATAGAGCATCTCGATCTTGACCGCTGTGATCGCTTCCTTGAGCTTGCGCGTGAGCGTCGGCGCCCGGCCGATTTCGTCGGGATAGAGATTGCGCGCGAGCTGCTGCGTGATCGTCGAGCCGCCCTGGCGCTCGCCCGAAAACGTGTGCAGCGCGGCCGACGCGGTGCGCCGCCAGTCGAGGCCGAAATGCTCGTAGAAGCGGTGGTCCTCGGTCGCGATCAGCGCGTTCACGACGGTCGGCGAGATGTCCTTCAGGCTGACCCACTCGCGGTTCGACGGCTTGAATTCGGCGAGCAGCTTGCCGTCCGCGGAGAGAATCTGCGCGGGCTGCTCGATCTTCGCCTTGCGGATGTCGCCGATGCTCGGCGTGAACGGAATCAGCAGCAGCACATACAGCACGAACAGCACCGGCAGCGCGGCGAAGCCCCAGGCGACGGTACGGCGGGTCGGATGGCGCAGATGCCACCAGCCCCGCGCGATCAGCGGGTTCGCGAGGGTCAACCCTTGGTTGAGGGCGGCCAGAAATGAGGAGATGAGGCGCTTCACGCTTGCTGTCGTCCGCGGGGAAAGGCGCAATCGTACCAAGATGTGGGGTGGGCGCCGATTTTTGATGCTCGAATGCTCAGTGCCGCTTCAATAGCCTGTTATGTGGGCCGCGCACGGCGGCAATTCTTCCATCCATGCGTTTCGCGCGTGCTCACCGTCTTCCATGTCAGGGATCGCTGTATCGGGACTTCGAGAAATGTCGTCGAGCCGACGTGTCCGACGCACGCCAGCCCGAGCGTCGACGACGAGTGGGCGGCGCAACTGGCGAGCCGGCTGCGTGCGGACCGTCATCGCCCGAAGCGAGACCGGCGCACCGCACGGTTCATGTTCGAGGCCATCCGCGATCAAGGCGATCCGAACCGGCCACGGGCGCGTTTTATCTATTCTTACTTGCGCGCCGACAGGTCGTCGACAGCCAGGCTATCGCTGGTAATCTTTCGGCGGTGGGCAATCATCTCCGTATAAGCGTAGTCTTGCGCATCGTTCAACGCGGCCATTGTTTCGCCATCATGGCTGAAAGCGTTAAAGAAGTGGCGATAATCAGCGACGTAGTTTGCCGGATTAACGGGCTGGTCGATAAAACCCAGGTTGATCCCGCGTGCCTTGAGCTGATTGAGTGGCCACATGACCTCGGAAAGAGAATGACCTCCGTCATTGAGTAGCGACATGGCTGTACCCAGAATCACATGTTCGGGGTCGAGCTGCCCCGGCAATTGCTTGTTCACTGACAGCATCAGTTTCGCGACAAGCAGGGCCGACCCCGAAACCCCGCTCGCCATTGGCAAATCATGCTCGAGCGAAATGGAGTTTGTTCTCGTCGGATTGGTGAGGTTCAATCTGTAGTGATTGGAAGGCTTCGATGTGGTCGAATCTTTCATCGGGTCGTGTCTTAGCGGGGGCATATGAATCGGCTGAATTCCACGCCCGGCCACGTTCGTCTTCTCAACACTAGCAATGTTTCGGTCACGTTCCGCTGTGAGCTCCTCAACTGCTCCCAAGGTTTCTTGCGGCTCCCACATCCAGGCCAATGGATCCTGGAACGCACGCAGGCCTTCAACAATAGGTGCATCCATCAGATAAATGGGTCCAATATCTGCGCCGGTCCTGATTTTCTGATTGAGATAGGCGAGCAGCTTGTTCCCCGCATTAGCCGAGCCCGGCTCGACAAATTTCTTGAGGGCCGGGTTCGAATGTAGCTGGAGTTGAGGGTTGTATCCGATCGAGCTGTGCTGAATAAAACCTGCAATCGCATCGAAATCAGCGGGCCGCCTGGCCGCTACATCTGTCAGTATCCAGCGCAGAGAAGCTCTGAAACTATCGGCGGCTCGAATGGCTTTAGGCGGCGTCCCTTTTTCTGTCAAATGAAGGATTAGCGCTGTTTCCCATGTTTTCCTCATTTGACTGCCATATGCCCGAGCGTTCATTCCCGTGTCGCCATCCATGGCGCCGGTCCACCGAATCCGCTCGGCAGCGGTAGATTTCATGGCGACGGCACGAGATAATTCTGTAGACAGCTTACCGCATAGCCCGGAAAGTTCGCCCAGCCCATTTCTATTGCAGTAAGCGATCATTCTGTAGAAGTAATTCGCAGTCTGCTCATCGCCGAGCCCATGTGACAGCCATTGTTCCCGAGCCTGGTTCTTCATGATTTCAATGACAGGCGTACTTCTTTTATTCGCCTTCGAAAGCGCGGTGTCGAGGGCGTCCATCCATTCCGCCAGACAATCGCCCAAGGGGCGTGGTGCTTCATCCGTGCGTCGTTGCGCCGCCGGAATTTTTGAAGCCATCGTTTTATAAATCTCTTCAGACATTTTCGGCAAAATGCCACGCAGTTTTTTGGCCGTAAGCGGTCTTGTCCCTGACAGAGTCCGAAGTGTGTTCTTGAGGAGCTTATTCTGGGTTGGGCGGTTCTCTTTTACGATCCTTCGATCAGCGCCTACCTGGCTGAGCGTTCTGCCGCGTCCCGGACGGTTCTCGATAATTTCCCAGCCTTTTTCACTGCGTGTACTGACTCCCCCTCCATCCGGCTGAATGGATTCCGACAGGATCTGCTCGAGGCACGTTCTCGCCCTGTCCCGGTCGGTATCCGTCTCGTTATCGTACTCCCGTCCCCACTTCAAGCTAATCTCGTCGCCCTTTTTTACGGCGATCAAAACTGATTGCTCCGGCACGTCCTCTTTCATGAGAAAGGACAGAACATGAGAAAGGTGTGCGCCACCTCGCACGATAAGGCCGTCTTTCGTGCTTTCGACCGGCGCTTTGCCTTTATTCGGCAAGATACTTCCGATTGCCGCGGACGCCTGTTTCGCCGACTTGACCACCGTACTGACGGCTTCCGAGAAGCTGTTCGAACGGTCACGCAGTGGCGGCCTCTTGACGAGTTTCGCCGGACCTTTATTCCCAGCCATCTCTGCCTCAGTCGGTATGACCGGCATAGCGGGGAATGGAAGATGGGGGTGAGCGATATGGGTCTGCAGCGTGACTGGGATAACGGGCTGATGCGCCGTCCCCGGAATCAGCGGAAACGGGCCTGCCGGCAAGGACGGCCGCCGCTGCCTTGTCTGCGCAACGGGGAATGGAACACGGGGATGAGCGATATTGGCCGGCGGCAGGACGGGTATAACGGGCTGATGCACCATCACCGGAAACGGACCTGCCGGCGCCAGGGACGGCCGCCGTTGTCTTGTCTGCGGCATGTTCTGGAAGAGCTCGTTTGGAGCCGGACCTCGCCAGACCGGTTGTTGTGGGACGACGGGGTGACCGGGATCCTGGGCCCATTGAGGATGATCGGTAACTCGCGGCATTTGCGGCATTTGCGGCGGAATGCGGGAGCGCATGGAAATCTCCGAAAAAGGTGCACGGATTCGGCAAACCAAACATAAAGGATGGTGTCTGTAGTGTCGCGCTCGACTATGCGTGACATATCCGGATACCGAAGATTGGTTGCGGAATGCGAATCACGCTTCGAAACGGCATAGGCCTTTGGCCTGATGGTTCGCACGTCCGCACGTACGGACGGTTCGGTTGAGGCTGCCCGGCGCTGCGCGGAGTGGCAACACGCGCTGCACCGGCGCCGACCCGCCCCCGCGCGAATGCCCGGCCACGGCGGCGGGGCCACTATAATGTCGGCAATTCCGACAAGAGGTGCTTCATGATCATCAAACCGCGTGTGCGTGGCTTCATCTGTGTATCGACCCATCCGACCGGCTGCGAAGCCAACGTCAAGGAGCAGATCGAGTATGTGAAGGCACGCGGCCCCATCGCCAACGGCCCGAAGAAGGTGCTCGTGATCGGCGCGTCGACGGGCTATGGTCTCGCCGCCCGCATCAGCGCCGCGTTCGGCTCGGGCGCGGCGACGCTCGGCGTGTTCTTCGAGCGCGCCGGCAGCGAAACCAAGGCGGGTACGGCCGGCTGGTACAACACCGCCGCGTTCGAGAAGTTCGCCACGGCCGAAGGCCTGTACGCGACCAGCATCAACGGCGATGCGTTCTCCGACGCGGTGAAGGCGCGCACGATCGAAGCCATCAAGCGCGATCTCGGCCAGGTCGATCTCGTCGTCTATAGCCTCGCCGCGCCGAAGCGCCAGCATCCGAAGACGGGCGAGGTATTCAGCTCGGTGCTCAAGCCGATCGGCAAGGCAGTGAACCTGCGCGGCATCGACACCGACAAGGAAGTCATCAAGGAAACCGTGCTCGAACCGGCCACGCCGGAAGAAATCGCGCATACGGTCGCGGTGATGGGCGGCGAAGACTGGCAGATGTGGATGGACGCGCTGGCCGAAGCCGGCGTGCTCGCCGACGGCGCGAAAACCACCGCGTTCACCTACCTCGGCGAGAAGATCACGCACGACATCTACTGGAACGGCTCGATCGGCGCGGCCAAGAAGGACCTCGACCAGAAGGTGCTCGGCATTCGCGAAAAGCTCGCGGCCAAGGGCGGCGATGCACGCGTCGCGGTGCTGAAGGCGGTCGTCACGCAGGCCAGCTCGGCGATCCCGATGATGCCGCTCTATCTGTCGCTGCTGTTCAAGGTCATGAAGGAAAAAGGCACGCACGAGGGCTGCATCGAGCAGGTCTACGGCCTCTACAAGGACAGCCTCTACGGCAGCCAGCCGCATCTCGACGACGAAGGCCGTCTGCGTGCCGACTACAAGGAACTCGATCCGCAGGTGCAAGGCCGCGTGCAGGAACTGTGGAACCAGGTGACCAACGACAACCTCTACGAACTGACCGATTTCGCCGGCTACAAGAGCGATTTTCTGCGTCTGTTCGGCTTCGAGATGAAGGGCGTCGATTACGACGCGGACGTCAACCCGGACGTGCAGATTCCGAATCTCGTGCAGGTTTGATGAAGCGAGGGCGCGGAGTCGAGCTGTCGATTCCGCGCCCGGTGTTGCGTTCCGGTTGGTCTTGTCCCTACTGCGGTTCTTCGCCGCGCTCGCGGTGTGGCTGCATGCGGTGTGACTGCATGACCCGCTCTGCCACCTCATGCAGTACATCGCGCGCAGCACACCTCATGCAGTACACCGCGCGCTGAAAACCCAAGCGTAAAAGCTCGCCAATCAAGGCGTGCCGTTGCGGCAATACGCGCGATAACCGTCCCGCCCGGCCAGCCGCGCCATATACGCGGCCAGCGCCGGAAAATCGTCATGCCGTATCGGCGTGTCGAGCCAGCGATTGGCCGACAACGCGATCGGCACATCCGCGAGCGAAAACGCCGGCCCCGCGATATACGCGCCCGTGCGTTCGAGCTGCTGCTCGACGATCCCCATATGCTTCGCCCAGTTCGCGCGCGACAGCTCGATCTGCCGCGGGTCCTGATGCTCGGGCGAGCGCCGCACGAGCGCCAGAAACGCGTAGCTCCACGAACGATTGAGCTCGCTCGCCTGCCAGTCGATCCATTGATCGCAACGCGCGCGCTCGCACGGATCGGCGGGATAAAGCCACGCGCCGCGATAACGGTTGGCGAGGTAGCGGATGATCGAATTCGACCCCCACAGCACGAAGTCGCCGTCGCACAGCACCGGCACCATCGCGTTCGGATTCAGCGCGCGAAATGCGTCGACCTCGGTCGAGCGAAAGCCCGAGCCCCAGTCTTCCTGTTCGAACGCAAGTCCGAGTTCCGCGCAGGTCCACAGCACCTTGCGCACGTTGATCGAGGTGGTCTTGCCGAGTATTCGCAGCATGGGTTGTTATGGGTGGAGCGAGGTTGAGCCGATGGATTCGGATTATCGTCCGTAATTTCGCGACCAGGGAAGAACGAAATCGTCAGGAGGCCGACTATCGCTGCCAGTCTTTTTCGCAACGATAGTCGACGAGCCGTATGTTCACATCGAGCACTGCATGAGTCTGCGTGCAGGGTCCGCGATCTTTTCCGATCGTCAGGCCGGAGTGGTGATGGACAGGCCGTTTGTCCCACTCCCCAACCCGACATCCGATCATGCCCGAAATCCGCACCTCCTCCTCCCGTTTCAGCGATTCCAGCGCAGCCGCCAGCGTGCTCTCATCCGGGCACGACAACGACGTTCAGGACGCGCGACGAACGACGACTCCGTCCGTCCAGCCCCGAGGATCGCAGGACGATCGTTTCTCGCACCTGCCTGCGCGCAGCACCAGCAGGAAGAACAGTGCGAGGTCGCAGAATCCGGCGCAGGACACGGCACAGAACTCGGGCGACGCGACGAACTCAGGCCCGAGCTCGAACCCGAGCCTGGCCACCGCCAACAGGCCGCGCGGGTCGTTGCCTCTGTCCGGCCGGGAACGCTCCTCGACGGAGGCCGCGACGCCGGCCGCCACCGGTGCGAGCGCCGGCACGGCGCCCGAGATCGAACTGCGGAATATGTCGACCGGTCAGCTCGCGCGCCTCGGCCATGAAGAAGCGCAAACGATGCTGAGCAACCTCGACGATCTGTCCAGGACATTGACGGATTCGCTGCGCGACATCGGCAAGATGCACGGCCGTGTGAGGGCGGCGTTGAACAAGGCGGATCGCCCCGTCCCGCACGACACCCAGATCCGGCATCTTGAAGAGGTCCAGCATTGGATATCCATGATGCAGTTGCAAAAACAGGGGCTGGACCACTTGCGCGACCACCTGACCCAGTCCCTGGGGTCCGGCAAGGCCGACACGGCGAAGAGTCGCAGCTGGACCGAATGGCTGAAGTCCACTCCGGTGCAGAAAGCGATCGCCGCCGCGGAAGTTGCCATCGCGATGGGGTTCAAGTTCGGTGCCTGGTACGGCGTGGAGGCCATCCTCCCGGGCAAGGCCAGCGCGTTCGAAACCACCGCCAAAACCGCCTTGCTGGTCACGCAGCGCATCCTGCTATCCCTGACCCTCGCCGGGGTCGGCGAGTACATCCCCGGTACCGATGGGCCGAGGCGCTGGGCCAAAGCCGGCGGAGATATCAAAACGATCCAGGGATTCGGCCAGGCCATCGATCAGCTCATTACACTCGCCGGGCAATTCGGAACCAATGCGGCGAGCGGACAGGCCGCCCCCTCGTTCGGGCAGATCGCCGGCTTCGGGCTGGTTGGGCTGGGCGGCGTGCTGCAGACGGGCGCGCTGAACAAGCCGGTCCTCGGCGCCATCGGCCATCTGCGCGGCGGCAGCGATAAGGCCGGACAGCCCATCGAATTCGTCAATACCGACGAGCTGAGAGCGGCCCAAAGCCAGCAGGCACCCGCCGGGGCTCTTCCGATCGAAGCATCCGACATCGACCTGGAAGACGGCCGCGGGCTCGTGACGCAAGGCGGGCGCGGCAATACCGATGTGAATACCCTGATTAATGACTTGTGGACGAGTCAGGTCCCGGCCATGCAGGCGCACATCGTCCGGGCCTTCGACTCCATGTCCGGCGTGCATCGGGCCCTCACCGCCCCGGCCGGATCGGCGCAGGACATCGCCGAGGCGGCGGCAATGGAAACCAGCCGGGCCATGTTGCAGTCCGTCTCGCCCCACGATCACGAGGCGCAGATGGAGAAATTCAAGCAGGACCTCGATTCGATCCGGAAGGCGGCGACTGACGTGAGCAACAGCCTGCCCAAGAACGACGGACTGCGGGCCCAGATCGAGACGGTGTTCGAGGATGCGACAAAGATGGCAGAGGCGGTGACCAAGGCGTCGAAGAACCTCACGACGCACGAGACTGCGTTCCTGCGCGGCATGACCAGCCTGGGCGCGACCGGCCTGCTGCTGAGCTTCATCGGGCCGCCCACCGGCAACCAGTGGCTGTCGAACGTCAACAACCGCGCCGCGATCGCGGGCCTGACGTCCTCTATCGGGCAGAACCTCGCCAACCTCGGCCAGTTCCTCGGCGGCGCGAAACCCGAGGACGGGCGTTTGATGCGTGTTCTGAAAATCGGCCTCGACAGCGAGAACGACAACCCGGTCCTCCAGTTCGCCAAGGACTGGGGACGCAACACCCGGTTCCTGCCCATCGAGTTCGTGCCGCTGACGATCTCGACGACACTCGCCGAAATGGGCAGCAAGCTGAAGGGCCAGATTCCCGAGGCGCCGCTGCGGGCCACCCCGTCAGTCACCACCGACCGGCTCATGATGGAAGCCCTGAGAATGGCGCTCAGCAACGCCTTCATGGTCTTCCGGCTCGGCCACAAGCTGGAGTGGCACCACTACGCGGCGATGGCCTCCACGTTCGCCGGCGCGGCAACGGCCTTGGGGACCGAGTTGCGCGGGTAGTCAGGCCTCGTTGGGCCGCGGGGTTTCGGAAAAAGGACTTCGGAAAACGGCAAACAAGGCACACGAGGCCATTCCGGGCAGGCTATTTCGAGCGGCAAACGCGGGGCTCATCGGCCTTGCGAGCCGCGCATTCCCCGCTCCTACCCTGGCCCGCGGCCATGCTGCGCGCCAGGGTAGGTCAGGAATTGCCGCCCGGGAAGAGCGCGTGCTAATGTTTGATTAAAGCGTTTGATGAAAGCCGGGGATGGCGCAGCGCCGTCCTCACCGGGAAGCCATTTACCGCAGCGAGCGTCGCCATGAGTGATGTACGCCAACATCTGAGTCCCCGTGACCGCCTCGAGCTGTTGTGCTGGCTCACGTGCGGAAGCCTCGGCGCTTATTATCTGAACGAAGACTGGCCCGACGCGGCGTTTCACGTGCAGTCCGCGCACAAGTGGCTCGATCGCCGCGCACGCGAAGCCGACTGGCTTTCTATCGCGAAGCTGTCGGCCACCGCGGTCGAAATCGCGCGGCGCCACGCGCGCTTCGTCGAGGCCGACTGGGCGCGCGATGCGGTCGAAGAAATTCTCGATACCGACGAAATCGACCCGCAAGCCCGGCTGCTCAAGCAGGTGCTGGCCGACTGCCAGAACGCGCTCGCGGACAAGCGGCTCGCAGACTAGCCTCCCCTGGAAGCGGAGCCCTCGCGGCGGGGCTCCCGGCATCGTTCCCGCGTCCTGCTCCCTCTTCCCGGTTACGGGTTTCAGTCCTGCGGTTTCAGCCCCGCAATCCAGTCTCTGGCCTCAATCCCCGCTTATCAGGGCCCCTCGGGTCGAAGTCCCCTCAAGAGGCCCCTTCATGCTCGCTCACGCATGTTCACGCATGCTCACCACGCCCAGCGCACGCCGGCGTCGCCGCCGATCACGCGCTGATGCTCGCCACCGAGGTTGGTCAGATAGCTCGCGGTCACGAATACGCTGCCGCGCTTCGTCAGTTGCGCGACGACGCCCACGCCGACCTGCCCCATGGTCTGCCCCACCGGCGTACCCAGCGTCGTCACGCCGCCGAAGGTGGTCTTGTCGTCGGCGCCGAACGAGCGCAGCACGTTCATGCGCAGATACGGCTTCCAGTTGACGCCGTTCGCGTCGAATGCCCATTGCAGGCGCGCGCCGAGGCGGCCGAGGAAGGTGTTGCCGTTATTCCAGTTCACGTCCGAGACGCCGTCGTTGAACCGGCTCAGCCCGAGCCATTGCCACACCAGCTGCGCCTGCGGCTCCAGCGTCACGCCTTGCGCCAGCGCGATCGGCAAGCCCGCTTCGAGCGAACCCGTAAACGCGTTGCCGTCGGTCGAGCCGCCGATGCCGTCGGTCGAATGGGTGCGTACCGTAAGCGCGCTGCCCATCGCGACCGCATCGGTGTACCAGCCGCCCGCGCCGATGTGCGTCCAGTAGGCGCCGAGGTTGTACGAATTGACCTGCAGCGAGCCGGCATCGTAGTCGTACTGCTCCAGCGCGAGGCCGTTCACGCTGCCCACCGCGCGCGCGAAGCCGAGGAAGAAGCCATAGTGATTGCGCGAGCCGTCCGCGCGGGTGTCCGCGTAGAGGTCCTGGCCGACCTGCATGCCCCACACCGAGCCGTCGAACGAGGGCTTCACAGTGCCGCCCTGCGCGATATTGCTGTACGCCCCCCACGCGCGCGCCCATGCAGCGGGAACGCGGCCGTTTTCGGTCAGCAGGCCCTGCTCGCCCTGACGGTCGTGGAAGGTGTCGATCTGCAGGAGACCCAATTGACGCGCCACGCTCGGCGCTTCCGTATAAAGCGGCACCTCGGTGCGGTAGACCGGCGTGCCCTCTTCGGCCTTGTCGACCTCGTCGACGATCGACTCCGGCGTGCCCGGCGCCGTGGTGATCGGCGGCTGGGTGGCTTCCGGAATCGTATTGCGCAGATACCAGTTGTCGCCCGTGCCGGCGCTGACCCCGCCTCTCGCGAGGTAGTACTCGTAGGCCCCCGCCTTGACGGTCCCGCCCGCGAGCGAGAACACGTTCGCGCCAGTGGTCGCGCCGTTCGCGGCCTGCACGACCTCGATGCCGTTGGCGAGCGTCTCGCCGCCCGGGCCGCCGACGTTCGTCACGTTCAGCGTGCTCGCGCCGCTTGCCGTGCCGCCGCTGATGACGAGCCGGTCCGAGGGCGCGCCGTCGCCCGCCAGATAGGTGTTCAGTGCGATCGCCCCGTTCTGGCCGACATAGTTGCCCGCCACGGTCAGCGTATTGCCCACGCCGCTGCCGCCGAGCCGCACGAGCCCCGCATTGGTGAGATTGCCGTTGATCTGGAAATTGCCGACGGGGCCGCTCGCGAGACTGGTGATTGCATTCGCCACCGCGATCGTGCCGTTGTTCGTGACGTTGCCGTTCACGCCGCCATAGCCGCCGAGCGTCGCGCCCGTTGCGACTCCGACCGGCCCGCCGCCCGACAGCAGCGCGGCTGCATTGCCCGCGTCTCCCACGACCAGCGTGCCCGCGTCGACCTGGGTGCCGCCTGCGTAGCTGTTGGCGGTGCCATTGAGCGTGAGCGTACCGGTGCCGAGCTTCGTGAGCGAGCCCGCGCCCGTGATGTTCTGCGCGATCGTGGACTGGAACCCCTGGGTGTCGATCGTGCCGTTGTTCGCGGTGATGGACAGCGCGCGGCTGGCCGCCGGATCGAAGCTGGCGCCGAGTTGCAGCGTGCCGCCGTTGAGCGTCAGCGCGCCCGTTGCTGCGCCCAGTGCATTGTCGGCCGCGACGGAGAGCGTGCCCTGAGTGATCGTCGTGCCGCCCGAGTAGGTGTTGCCGCCCGCCGCCGCGGGTGCGAGCGTCAGCGTGCCCGCGCCGGTTTTCTCGACCGCCCCCGTCCCGGAGATGAGCCCGGTGTAGGTGCCGCCGCTGTCCTGCTGGAAGCGCACGAGCCCGTTGTCGGTCACCGAGAGCGGCAGGTTCGCCGCATTCGCCTGCAAGGTCGCGCCGCTATCGACGGTCGCGACGACCGTGGCGGTCGTCGTGCCGAGCGTGCCGGTCAGGTTCAGCGTGCCGCTCTGCACGAGCGCGGTCGCGAACGTGCCGGTGCCGGCCCACGTCCAGTCGGTGCCCGCCATCGTCAGGCTCTGGTAGTTCACGAACGCGTTCGACGCGGTACCGCTGCCTTGCAGCTGCACGGTATTGGCGCCGCCGCCGCCATCGGCTGTGCCGATGATCTGCGAGCCCGTTTGCAGGATCAGCGAGTCGTTGCCGTTGCCGTTCTTGATGGCCGTGCCGCCGCCGCCCTGAATCAGGCCCGCGTTGGTGATCGTCGTATTGCCGTTGGTCGAGCGCACGCCGATACCGTTGTCGCTGATGATCTGGCCGCCCGCCTCGTTCGTGATGGTGGCCGTAAACGAGCTGCCGATCGTGTTCGACACCACCGCGTCGACGTTGCCGCTGCTCGATGCCGTGCCGGTGGTCCGAATCGTGCCGCTGTTGACGAGCGTATCGTTGTTGCCCTGCATGTAGACCGAAGTGCTGTCCCTGCCCGAGGCCGTCAGCGTGCCGCTGTTGTTGATGGTGCCGCTGCCGCCGAGCAATGACGCCGCGCGCGCGTTGCTGCCCGAGGTCGTCACCGAGCCGGTATTGATGAGCGTATTGCCCGACGCGCCGGTATTGCTTTGCCCCCACGCGGCCGTCATGCCGTACGAGTTCGCGCCGCTCGTGGTAATCGTGCCGTTGTTGACGAGCGTGTTGTTGTCGCCGTTCGCGGCGATGCCGTCGTTGTAGGCGCCCGTGGTCGAAATGACGCCGCTCGCGCCGTTGGTAATGGTATTGCCGCTGCTCATGCCGATCAGCATCGCGCCGCGATTCGCGACGCCCGTGCCGTTACCCGACAGCGAAAGATTGCCGTTATTGGTGATCGAACTCGACGTATCGACGGAAAACGGCGTGGCCGTGCTGGAGAGCACATAGCTGCCGCTCGCGGTGCCATCGAGATTGATCGTGACATTGGTGCTGCCCGTCATCGCCACGACGGACGGCACGCTCGCGCCGCTACAGGCGATGGTCGCATTGCTCGACGGCGACGTGTTGGGCGGCGAGCACGCCGCCCACGCGTAGACCGGCATGCCGCCGGCCAGGAACGCGCCACCCCACAGTCCCGCACTCCACACGTTGCGTTTCATTCTTCTTGTCCCTGAAGTTGAATATTTTGGCTTCCGGTTTATAGCATCCACTTACAAGATCGCAGGATGCGTAACGGATTATTCGTAAAATATTTCACCGTTGCAAATTTGTCTCTTTTTTTTGGCTCGCCAATCTGCTAGCTCGATGCCTCGGAGCCGGTGGCGTTCGGCGGGACTGTTTGAAAACCGCTGGCGCGGCCGATCCGGCGGGGCTCGGTGGTTGGGGCGTGAGCGGGCCGTGTCCGGGTTGTCGTTGCGTCTTGACCCCTTAAAAAATCCGGGGCGCATGTGGCGTCGTTCACGGGCTGTTGTATTTCGATTGAAAATCCCGTTTTAGAACCCGGATCTAAAAGGCGAATTCAACATTCGTCGCCCTTTAATCCGCCGCGCCATTCACGGTTCCACGGCGGCCTTCAGCTTCAGCAGCGCCTGATCCCATTGCTGCGAAATCGCGTCGAGCGCGCGCCGCGCCGCATCGAGATGCGCGGACTCGAACGCCCACAGGCGCTCGCGCCCTACCTTCACGTCGCGCACGAGGCCCGCGTCGGCCAGCACCTGCAGATGCTGCGTGACCGACTGCCGTGTGATCTCGGTGCCGGCCGTCAGTTGCGCGATCGACATCGCGCTGCCCGCGCACAGGGCGGCGAGCAAACGCAGACGCGTTTCGTCGCCGAGCGCCGCGAACACCGGCGCGCAGTTGCGCAGCGTCGCGGCCTTGAGGCCCGGTCTATCGAGGCCCGATCGCGCCGGCGTGGCCTTAGCCTTGGGCGACATGTCGTTCGATATTGCCCATCTGCTGCGTCCAGCCGCCGTCGTTCAGACGGAACGCTGCCTCGCGGCGCGCGAGCGGCAATCGATCGAAGCCCGATTCGACGACGCGCAGCAGCGTGCCGGAGCCGACCTCGCTCAGATCGAATTCGACCAGCGTGGTCGGCTCGGGGGTGTAGTCGACGGCCATATCGACCGCGGCCGGATGCCAGCGCCACGACAGATGATGCTCGGGCTCGACGCGTTCGACGAACACGTCCATGACGAGATACTCGTAGCCCGGATAGGTGATGTGCCCTTGCACGGATTGTCCGGCGACGAACTGCTTGCCGGTCAGATTCACGCCGAACCATTGGCCGAATTCCTCGGCGTTCGAGAGCGCGCGCCAAACGCGCGAGCGCGGCGCATTCAGCAGAATCTGTTTTTCGATGCGATCGGTCGATGAGTTCATATGCAGCCTCCTGACTGCATATTAGAAACACGACCCGCGATATGCAAGTGTTTGGCTGCGCTTTTTTTGAGGCATCGCCATGAGAGCCTGCATCGGAGCAGGCTCTCTCCCGGCGCACGTTTCTCGGCACATTTCTCGGCGCGTTATTCGGCGACGTGTGCGTGCATGACGCCCGTGTGCATCGACCAGGCCATCCACGGCCGGCGCAGCGCGACGATCGCGAGGAACGCGCAGGCGGCCAGCGCGCCGAACGTCGCGAAGCCCATCTGATAGCTGCCCGTGCTTTCCTTGGCGATACCCATCACGACCGGCAGATAGAAGCCGCCGATACCGCCCGCCGCGCCGACGATGCCCGACATCAGGCCCGTGCGGCCCGCCCAGCGATGCGGCACGAGCTGGAACGTCGCGCCGTTGCCGAGCCCGAAAGCGACGTACAGGCACAGCAGCAGCGCGATGCCGCCCGCGAGCGACGGCATCGCGGCGGCGAACACGAAGTCGCACACGGCGATGATCGCGAGCAGCACGGTCAGCGCGCGCACGCCGGACACGCGATCGGCGATCAGTCCGCCAAGCGGACGCACCATCGCGCCGGTCGCGGCGAGCAGCGCCATGAACAGACCCGCGTCGATCTTGCTCAGCTGATAGAGGCTCGTCAGCAGCAGCGACACATACGAAGACATGCCGACGAAGCCGCCGAACGTGATGCTGTAGACAAGCATGATGACCCACGTATCGCGCTCGCCGAGCACCGAGCGATAGCGCTTCGGCAGCACCGCGATCGCGAGCAAGGCGCCGATCACCGGCAACAGCAGCACGCCGCTCTTGCCGGCGCCGAACAGCCCCGCTTCGACGAACAGCACGAGCACGATCAGGCCGACGAGCGTTGCCGCGAAGCTGCCGAACGCGCGCAGCACGCTGCCGCTCTTGACGCCCGCGTCGTTGGCCCAGAAATACAGCGTGATCGCGGCGATCGCGAGCAGCGGCAAGGCACCGCCGGCGGCCATCTGCCAGCCATAGCGTGTCGCGAGTTGCGGAAACAGGAAGCCGTCGAGCACCGCGCCGATATTGCCGGCCGCCGCGAGTCCCAGGACGAGCCCCTGCACTTTCGGCGGATAGTTGCTGCCGGCCATCGGCAACGCCACCGCGAAGCTGGCCCCGCCGACGCCGAGGAACACGCCGAGCACGAGCAGCATCTCGTACGACGGCACCGTTTGCAACGACGGCAGCACGAGCGTCGGCACGGCCGAGAGCAGCACGCCCATCAGCGCAATGCGCTTGCCATGCGCGGACTGATAGAGATTGCCGAGCGTCACGCGCAGAATCGCCGCCGAGAGCACCGGCACCGCGACGAGCAGGCCCTGTTGCGCGGGCGTCATCGCGATGCTTTTGCTGATGAACGGCGCGAGCGGTCCATAGAGTACCCAGACGGTAAAGCCGGTGTCGAAATACAGGAAGCAGGCAACGAGTGCGCGCCAGTCTCCGCTTTTAAGAGAGTTCATCACGTTGTTCATCAGAGATCCTTATCAAACTGATTGCCTGTCGTCGAACGATCGGATTCGTTGCAGCGCGCGTCGATATGCGCGAGCTGCTCATTCCGCCGTCGCGCATGAATATGCAAGCCTCATGCCATGTGTGCCGGCGCGCTTGCGTCACGCTTCATGGCGCAGCGCGATCAATACACGTCGCGGGCGTAACGCTTTTCACGCGTGAGGCGGCTCACGTATTCGAGCGCCCTCTCCTCGCTCATGCCGCCGTGCGTCGCGATCACGTCCTTGAGCGCCGCGTCGACGTCGCGCGCCATCCGGTTCGCGTCGCCGCACACGTAGAAATGCGCACCGTCTTCGAGCCATGCCCACAGTTGCGCACCGTGCTCGCGCATGCGGTCCTGCACGTAGACCTTGTCGGCCTGATCGCGCGAGAAGGCGACGTCGAGTTGCGTCAGCAGACCGCTCGCGCGCATCGCTTCGAGTTCGTCGCGATAGTAGAAATCGCTTGCGGCATGCTGCTCGCCGAAAAACAGCCAGTTGCGACCCCGGTCGCCGCGTGCGCGCCGCTCGTGCAGAAAGCCGCGAAACGGTGCGATGCCGGTGCCGGGGCCGACCATGATCGCCGGCGTGCCGGCCTCGCGAGGCGGCCGGAAATGCGCGGATGTCTGCACGAAAACAGGCACGTCGGTCTCGTCGGCGCGGTCCGCGAGAAACGTCGACGACACGCCTTTACGATGCCGCCGCCCATTGCTGTAGCGTACCGCCGAAACGGTCAGATGCACTTCGCCCGGATGCGCTTTCGGACTCGACGCGATCGAATAGAGCCGCGGCTGCAGGCGTTTGAGCACGCTCGTGAGTTCGGTTGCCGTGAGGCTCACCGGAAACTCGTGCAGCACGTCGGCAAGCTGCTGTCCCCATAGCCATTGCTTGAGATCGGCCTTGCGCGCGGGCGTGAGCAGATCGCGCAGCGCGCCGTCGCGGCTGCGTGCGGCGACAAACGCAAGCGCTTCCGGGCTCGGCCGCGCGATCTCGTAGTGCCTCGCGAGCGCATCGGCGAGCCGCATCTCGCCGAGCCCCGCGACCTGTACCGGCGCTTCCCGCGGCAGGCCGCTCAGCGTCAGCAGTTCGTCGACGAGCTCGGGGCAGTTGCTCGGCCACACGCCGAGCGCATCGCCGGCTTCGTATTCGAGGTTCGCCTCGGCGGTATGCAACGACACGTAGCGCGTGTCCTTCGCGGCGCCCTGCCGGTTCAGGCGCAGATTGCCGACGAGGCGCGAGGCGGCCGGCCGCGCTTTCGTCGGCACGATGCCCGGCACCACCGCGTTGATCATGCCGCCCGGCGGCACCGCATGCAGCGCCGCATCTTCTTCCTTGATGCGCGCGATCACGCGTTCGAGCCACGCATCGGCCACCTCCTGGTAGTCGGTATCGCAATCGACGCGCGCGGCGAGACGCAGCGCGCCCTGCGCGGCGAGCCTTTCGTCGAGCCGGCGGCCGTGGCCGCAGAACGGGTCGTAGTTGCGGTCTCCAAGCGCGAGCACCGCGAAGCGCACGCCGTCGAGCCTGGGAGCCGTGTCGGCCTGCAACTGCGTCCAGAAGTCCTGGGCGTTGTCGGGCGCGTCGCCGTCGCCGAATGTGCTCGTCATCAGCAGCACGTATTGCGCCTTCGCGAGCGTCGCGAACGGATAGTCCGCCATGCACGCGGTGCGGATTTCGAAGCCCGATTCCATCAGACGCGTCGCGTAGCGCTCGGTCAGCGATTCGGTGTTGCCGGTTTGCGAGGCCCACAGCAAGGTGACCTTCGGACGCGCGCGGACGATCCGTATATTGGGCGCGCCGGCTTCGCGCGGTTCCGCGCCCCGCGTCGCCAGTGCGCTGCCGGTCAATGCCGCGGACGAAGCGGTGTTCGTCATGCTGCGGCTATAAAGACCGGCGAGCAAACCGTCGACGTAACATCGCTTCGCGCTGTCGAACGGCGCGCTGCCCGGCAGCACCGGCACGCTCTCGATGCCCTGCGCTTCGGCCGAACGCAAGCCGCTCACGAAGCCGGCCAGATACGCATGCTCGGCCTCGCTGAGCGACGGCGCCGGCTCGGGCCGCAGTTGCAGCAGGCTCGTGAGGGCTTCGATACGGGGCATGGGTAGGTCCTTGGCGCTGGCGGTCGGCGTTGCTGTGTGTGCATCCGCACAGGCTTCGGCAGAGGCATCGGCAGAAGTCTTAGTAACGGCCTCGGCGCGGCGCTCGAATGCGTCCGCAACGTCATCGGCGCTGACCGGAACCGTCACCGGACTCAACGCCACCGCGCAGCATTTCAGTTCGGGTTGCTGAGAAATCGGGTCGGTCGCATCGTTCGTGACCGCGTTGATGCAGAGGTCGTCGCCGAATACGTCGTTCCAGTGCATCGGCGCAAAGCACTGGCCCGCGCTGACGCGCTCGGTCACGACGGCCGGCAGGACCGCGCGGCCCCGGCGCGAACGGATCTCGACCGGGTCTTTCGCGCGAATGCCGAGCGCGGCCGCGTCGTCGGGATGAATCTCGACGAACGGACCCGGGTTCAGCTTGTTGAGCATCGCCACCTTGCCGGTCTTCGTCAGCGTGTGCCATTGATGCTGCACGCGGCCCGTGTTCAGGACGATCGGGAATGCGTGGTCCGGCAATTCGGCCGGGGGCGCATAGGTCCGCGCGAAAAACTTCGCCTTGCCGCTCGCGGTCGGAAACGCGAGACGTGGATAGGTGCCATCGGCGGCGAGCCGCAACGTTTGGCTCACGCCGTCGTTCAGATAGCGAACCGGATTGCGCGAGTCCGAAGCCGCGGAAGCCAGCGGCCACTGCAGCGGCGTGTCCTTCAGGCGGCGATGGCTCGCGCCGCGCAGGTCGTAGCCGGTTGCCGGATTCGACGCGCGCGCGATCTCGTCGAATACTGCGTCGGCGCTCGCATAGGTGAACGCATCGGCAAAGCCCATTTCGCAGGCGACGCGCGCGATGATCTGCCAGTCGGGCAAGGCCGCGCCCGGCGGTTCGAGCGCCTTCTGCATCAGCGTCAGATTGCGCTCGGAATTGATCATCACGCCTTCGGCCTCGGCCCACAGCGCGCCGGGCAGCAGCACGTCCGCGTAACGGTTGGTCTCGGTGTCGAGGAACGCGTCCTGCGCGATCACGAGTTCGGCCGCACGCAGACCGGCGATTGCGTTCTGCCGGTTCGCGAGACTCGCCACCGGATTCGTGCAGATGATCCAGCACGCCTTGATCTCGCCCGCCGCCATCCGCGCGAACAGGTCGATCGTGCCCGTGCCCGCGTCGGGTTTCAGCGTGCCCGGCGCAATGTCCCAGAGGTCTTCGACAAACGCGCGGTCCTGCGCGACGAGCGCCGAGCGCTGCCCCGGCAAGCCGGGCCCCATGTAGCCCATTTCGCGGCCGCCCATCGCATTCGGCTGCCCCGTCAGCGAGAACGGTCCGCTGCCGCGCCGGCAGATGCGCCCGGTCGCCAGATGCAGATTGCAGATCGCGTTCGTGTGCCAGGTGCCGTGCGTGCTCTGATTGAGGCCCATGGTCCAGCAGCTCATCCACTCTTGCGCCGCGCCGATCATCTGCGCCGCACGGCGGATGTCGTCGGCCGCGAGGCCCGTGATGCGCGCGACGTTCTCCGGCGTGTAGTCGGCGAGAAACGCGGGCATCGCGTCCCAGCCTTCGGTGAAGGCGTCGATAAACGCGGCATCGGTCGCGCCGTTTTCGTGCAGCAGATGCAGCAGGCCGTTGAGCAGCGCGAGATCGGTGCCGGGCTTGATCCGCAGAAACAGATCGGCTTTCTCGGCGGTCGCGTTGCGGCGCGGATCGACGACGATCAGCTTCGCGCCCGCCTTCACGCGATCCATCATGCGCAGAAACAGAATCGGGTGACAGTCGGCCATATTCGCGCCGCTCACGAAGAACAGGTCCGCGTGATCGATGTCGTCGTACGAACCGGGCGGCCCGTCCGCGCCGAGCGACAGCTTGTAGCCGCTACTCGCGCTCGCCATGCACAAACGCGAGTTCGACTCGATGTTGTTGGTGCCGATAAAGCCCTTCGCGAGCTTGTTGACGAGGTACTGCGCTTCGAGCGACATCTGTCCCGACACGTAAAACGACAACGCATCGGGACCGTGTTCGTCGAGCAGGCGACGCAAGCGCGCCGCGGTGCTGCTGAGCGCCTGCGCCATCGGCAGCGGCACTGGGTCTTCGCCGCGCGCGCGGCGCACGAACGCGCCTTCGAGGCGGCCCGATTGACGCAGCGCGATGTGCGCCGACTGCCCTTTCGTGCAGAGCCGGCCGAAGTTGGCCGGATGCTCGCGGTCGCCGGAGATCTTCACGACCTGGCCGTCCTCGACGTGCAGCACCATGCCGCAGCCGACGCCGCAATACGGACACACGGTTTTTACGTTCGTGGCGGACATGCGCGAATTCCGCGTCAAACCGCGACCCACACCTGGCCGTTTTCGACGCGCGCGGCGAAGGCGCTGACCGAATACGACGGCGTCTCGATGCACTCGCCCGTGCGCAGATCGAAGTGGTGCTTGTAGATCGGCGACGCCACGACGATGCGCTCGCCGACACTGCCGACCAGCCCGCGCGACAGCACCGCCGCATGCGAACCCGGATCGAAGTTATCGATCGCGTAGACGGTGCTGTCGTCCGCGCCGTCGTCCACGTGAAAAACCGCGACCTGGGCGCCGTTCACCAGGGCGCAGACGCCGGTGTTCGGCACGATGTCGTCGAGTGGGCAGATCGCGGTCCAGGGGCGCGGCAGGCAGTCGTTTTTCATGGCTCGGGTCCTCGTTGAAAGATCGTCGAACAAGCGGGAAAGCTACGGGCGAACAGCGGGCAAACAGTAGACAAACAGCGGAATAACAACGGAACAGCAGCAGCGGCGCCGTCAAACCGTCTCGGCAACCACCGGAATAACCGGCCTCTCGCCGAGCCGCGTCTGCCGCTCGGCTTGCGTCGCCGGCCGGATCTGGCCGCGTTGCTCGACGAACGCGACATGGCCGTCGGCTTCGCTGCTGTTGACGAAATGGCGAAAGCGCTTGCGCGTCTCGGGATCGGTGACAGCCTTCTTCCATTCGCACTCGTAGGTGTCGATCACGTGCTGCATCTCCGCTTCGAGTTCGGCGGCGACACCGAGGCGATCGTTGACGATTACGTCGATCAGATAGTCGAGCCCGCCTTCGAGGTTGTCGCGCCACACGCTCGTGCGTTGCAGACGGTCGGCGGTGCGCACGTAGAACATCAGGAAGCGGTCGATATAGCGCACGAGCGTCGCGTGATCGAGGTCCGCCGCGAGCAGTTCCGCGTGGCGCGGTTTCATGCCGCCGTTGCCGCACACGTAGAGATTCCAGCCCTTCTCGGTCGCGATCACGCCGACGTCCTTGCCCTGCGCTTCCGCGCATTCGCGCGTGCAGCCCGAGACGCCGAACTTGATCTTGTGCGGCGCGCGCAGTCCCTTGTAGCGATTCTCGAGTTCGACCGCGAGGCCGACCGAATCGCCGACGCCATAGCGGCACCACGTCGAACCGACGCACGACTTCACGGTGCGCAGCGACTTGCCGTACGCATGGCCCGATTCGAAGCCGGCTGCGATCAGCTCTTCCCAGATCGACGGCAACTGCTCGACGCGCGCGCCGAACAGATCGACGCGCTGGCCGCCGGTGATCTTCGTATAGAGGCCGTATTTCTTCGCGACCTGGGCGACCGCGATCAGGCCATCGGGCGTCACTTCGCCGCCCGCCATGCGCGGCACGACGGAGTAGGTGCCGTCGCGCTGGATGTTGGCGAGGTAGTAGTCGTTGGTGTCCTGTAGCGACGCGTGCTCTTTCTTCAGCACGAATTCGTTCCAGCACGAGGCGAGAATGCTCGCGACGACCGGCTTGCAGATATCGCAGCCGAGCCCGTGACCGTGCTTCGCAAGCAGCGCGCCGAAACTGCGCAGACCCTCGACGCGCACGAGGTGATAGAGCTCCTGGCGCGAATACGGAAAGTGTTCGCAGAGGTGGTTGTTGACCGCGAGCCCCTGCTTCTTCATCTCGGCTTTCATCACCTGCGTGACGAGCGGCACGCAGCCGCCGCACGACGTGCCCGCGCCGGTCGCGCTTTTCAACGCGCCGATATCGGCCGCGCCCGCGCAAACGGCCGCGCACAACGCGCCCTTCGAGACGTTGTTGCACGAGCAGATTTGCGCGGCAGCCGGCAAGGCCTCGACACCGAGCGCCGGTTTCGCGTTGCCGTCCGCTTGCGGCAGGATCAGGAATTCGGGGGCTTCGGGTAGTTCGATACGGTTCAGCATCATCTGCAGGAGCGTGCCGTATTCGCTCGCGTCGCCGACCATCACCGCGCCGAGTAGATGCTTGCCGCAACCGGACACGACGAGCTTCTTGTAGATCTGTTTGCGTTCGTCGCTGAACTGCCAGGTGCGGCTGTCCGGCGTATTGCCGTGCGCGTCGCCGATGCTCGCGACGTCGACGCCCATCAGCTTCAGTTTGGTGCTCATATCGGCGCCCGCAAAGGCGGCGGCCGTGCCGAGCAGTTGCTTCGCGACCACGCGCGCCATCTCGTAGCCGGGCGCGACGAGCCCGAACACCTGGCCGTTCCACAGCGCGCATTCGCCGATCGCATAGACGTGCGGATCGCTCGTGCGGCAGGTGTCGTCGATCGCGATGCCGCCGCGCGCACCGAGTTCGAGCCCGCAGGCGCGCGCGAGATCGTCGCGCGGGCGGATGCCCGCGGAGAACACGATCATGTCGGTGTCGAGATGGCTGCCGTCCGCGAACTGCATGCGATGCGTGCCCGCTTCGCCGTCGACGATCGCCGTGGTGTTCTTCTGCGTGTGCACGGTCACGCCGAGGTCTTCGATCCGGCTGCGCAGTACGCGCCCGCCGCCCTCGTCCACCTGCACCGCCATCAGACGCGGCGCGAATTCGACCACATGCGTTTGCAGGCCCATGTCGCGCAGTGCCTTCGCGCATTCGAGACCGAGCAGCCCGCCACCGATCACGGTGCCCGTCTTTGCGCGCGCACCGCATTCGCGCATCGCTTCGAGATCGTCGATGGTTCGGTAGACGAAGCAATCGGCGCGCTCGCGGCCCGGCACCGGCGGCACGAACGGGTACGAGCCCGTGGCGAACACGAGCCGGTCGTAGGGCAGCGTTTCGCCGCCGGCGATCGTCACCGTGCGCGCGTCGCGATCGACCGCGACGACTTGCGCGTCGAGCTTCAGGCGGATGCCGTGGCGCTCGAAGAAACCGGGCTCGACGAGCGAGAGATCGTCGGCGGTCTTGCCCGCGAAAAATTCGGACAGATGCACGCGATCGTAGGCCGCCCGCGATTCCTCGCCGAGCACCGTGATGTCGAGGCCGTGCGCGCCGTCCCGCGCGAGGCATTCGACCAGCTTGTGGCCGACCATCCCGTGACCGATAACGATGATTTTCATGAGCGCGATGTCCTTGAGTAGCTGGCGATGCTTAACGCAAAGGCTGTGCCAATCGCGCGAAACCTGCGCTCGGGTTGAGCTCAAGGTGCGCTTGAGCACCGTGCGGTGGGACTTCGCGCCGGATCGTGCCTGTCCGGAAGAATGGGCTGAGGCGACGCGTTCCGAGGCGGCCAGGCACAGCGATGGTGCGACGCAGCACTGTGCGCGTGCGCGCTGCGAGCCTGCATGCAGGGAGAATAAGAGCGAGTTCCAGGAGCGAGCATGGGCTTCGGCAGCCCGGCAATCTCGTCGTGATGCGGATCGGTGACGCAGTGGGGAAAAGTAGCGGGCGACCTACCGACTGCTCGATGGGGCATGCATTGACGCCACGCTCATGCAGTCAGCAACAGTCAGCGGCAGCGACCACACATGCGCATGCGGCCAGAAACACCCAGCCATCCCGCACGGGTTCAACCGGGCAACGCTGATCGCACCGCTCAATCGCCAAACCCCAGCTCAGCCTCGATCCGCTGCCCGACCCGCAGCCATGCGCCGCTGCCGCTCGCGACGAGCGCATTGTTGCCGAACGTGACCGCGCCGTCGAAGCGCGCGCTGCCGCGATAGCCGAGCATCGTATCGGTCGGCTCGTTCGGCCAGTCGGGATCGGGCGCGCCGCGCGCCTGATCGATGGTCGGCATCGGGCAGCGCGTGCATAGCTTGACGAGCCGCAACTCGACGCCCGCTTCGCCGTGCGCCTGCGCCTCGGCGCTCAGCGTCTCCACATAGTCCTCCTCGTAGGCGCCGAGTCCGTCGAGCACGATGTTGGGCCGAAAACGGTCGATCCCGATCGACGGCGCGCCCTTGCCGTTCAGGCGCGCATTGAGGTCGTCGAGCGAGGCCTGGCCGACCACCAGCAGCGGAAAGCCATCGGCGAACAAGGTCGTGGCGCCGCCGACGCTCGCGGTGTAATCGCCATCGACGCTGCGCTCGCGCGCCGGATCGAAGCGCAGAAGCCGCGCGGGCTGCCCCAGAAAGGCCGTGAACCACGCGGCGGTTTGCGCGCCGGTGTCGAGGCCGTAGACCGCATCGCGCCACACCACGGTCTCGACCTTCGGCGCGGCGCCAAGCCGCGCGGCATCGAGCGGCGTGCGCAACTCGCTCATGCCGGGCGCGCGAATAATCAGTTCCTGCGCGCCGATCTCGACGCGAATCAGCGCCATGCGCGGATACGCGCGCTGCGTGAGCATCGCGCCGTGCGGGTCGGTGACCATCCAGCCGCGGTCGTATTCGAGGCCCGTCGCGAACAGCCGCGCCGCGTCGAGCGCAATGCCCGCGCAGGATTTGATCGGATAAACAAACAGTTCGCGGATGGTCGGCATGATCGGTACGGCGCGTGAAAAGCGCGTTTTTAAGGTCGAGAGGCGATTGTAAGACGCCGCGCATGCGGGCTTCCAGTAGCGCCGAAGCCGGTGTGCGTCGTGTGCGGGAGGCCGGGGTTGTCGGGCGCGGCGCCGGCGGCTTGCCTCGCGCCCAGGGAAGCCGCCGTATCGCCCCGGCGCGCTTGGACGTAAAATCCCCGGGCATCACGCGCGCGGGAAGGCCGCCGGAAGGCGCCCGGATCGAGACCCGACGCCGCCGAGAGGCCCCCGAGGGCCCACGCCCGGCCCTCATCGCGCGCCTCGGCAACGCCGCCGCGCCGCTCACCGGACAAGAAACCGTTAGACGCTTCCCTACCCTCACCGAGACAGGACAATCATCATGCTGAGCAAAGCCGTATTGAGCGTGGCCGACACGACCCGCATTCTCGACGCCGCCCGCGCGGAAGCCGAGAAAAACAGCTGGGCCGTCGCCATCGTGGTCGCCGACGACGGCGGCCATCCGCTCGCGCTGCTGCGTCTCGACGGCTGCGCGCCGGCGAGCTCCTACATCGCGACCGAGAAAGCGCGCACCGCGGCGCTCGGCCGTCGCGAGACCAAGGTGTATGAGGACATGATCAACAACGGCCGCACCGCGTTTCTGAGCGCACCGCTGCTCGGCACGCTCGAAGGCGGCGTGCCGGTCATCGTCGACGGCCAGGTGATCGGCTCGGTCGGCGTGTCGGGCGTCAAGTCGGAGCAGGACGTGCAGATCGCGAAGGCCGGCATTCAGGCGCTCGCGGTCTGACGCGAGTGCGTAGAGCAATCCCGTAGTGCAATTTTGTCAAGCCCGGACCGGTGCCCCCTCGCCGGTCCCATTCAAACTGATGGAGCAGTCGATGACCCAGATGAACCCGCGCGGCGCAATGCAGGTCGCCGCCAATCTCGACCAGTTCGTCGAAACCGAAGCCCTGCCCGGCACCGGACTCGACAGCGCCGCTTTCTGGTCGGGTTTCGACGCCCTCGTGCACGAGCTGGCGCCCAAAAACCGTGCTCTGCTGGCCGAGCGCGACCGCCTGCAAACCGAACTCGACAACTGGCATCGCGCCAATCCCGGCCCGGTGCGCGATCTGCGCGCGTATCGCGCGTTTCTCGAAAGCATCGGCTATATCGTGCCGGTGCCCGCCCAGGTCAAAGCGACCACCGACCACGTCGATAGCGAAATCGCCGAACAGGCCGGCCCGCAACTCGTCGTGCCGCTGTCGAACCAGCGCTATGCGCTGAACGCGGCGAACGCGCGCTGGGGCAGCCTCTACGACGCGCTGTACGGCACCGACGCGATTCCCGAGACGAACGGCGCCGACAGGCGCAAGGACTTCAACCCGGTACGCGGCGCGGCCGTGATCGCCTATGCGCGCAAGTTCCTCGACGAAGCCGCGCCGCTCGCGAACGGCTCGCACGCCGATGCAACGCGTTATGGCGTCGAGGGCGGCCAGCTTGTCGTCACGCTGAAGAACGGCACGAGCGCGCTGAAGACGCCCGGGCAGTTCATCGGCTATCAGGGCGAGGCAAGCGCGCCGTCGTCGGTGCTGCTCAAGCACAACGGCCTGCACTTCGACATCCAGATCGACGCCAACGACGCGATCGGCAAGACCGATGCCGCGCACGTGAAGGACGTCGTGGTCGAGGCCGCGGTCAGCACGATCATCGATTGCGAAGATTCGGTCGCGGCCGTCGATGCCGACGACAAGGTCCAGCTCTATCGCAACTGGCTCGGCCTCATGAACGGCGACCTGACCGAAGAGGTCACGAAGAACGGCAAGACCTTCACGCGCCGCCTGAACGAAGACCGCGTGTACGTCGCCGCGAACGGCGCCGCGCCGGTCGTGCTGCATGGCCGCTCGCTGCTGTTCATTCGCAACGTCGGCCATTTGATGACCAACCCGGCCGTGCTCACGAAAGACGGCCGCGAAATTCCGGAAGGCATTCTCGACGCGGTCATCACGACGCTGTGCGCGCTGCACGACCGTAACAACAAGCTCAATTCGCGCACCGGCTCGATCTATATCGTCAAGCCGAAGATGCACGGCCCGGCCGAAGTCGCGTTCGCGAGCGAGCTGTTCGCGCGCGTCGAAGACCTGCTGAAGCTGCCGCGCAACACGATCAAGATGGGCATCATGGACGAGGAGCGCCGCACCAGCGTGAACCTGCTCGCCTGTATCGCCGAAGCGTCGGAGCGCGTCGCGTTCATCAATACGGGCTTCCTCGATCGCACCGGCGACGAGATGCACACGGCGATGGAAGCGGGCCCGATGATGCGCAAGGGCGACATGAAGTCGAGCCAGTGGATCGCCGCGTACGAGCGCAGCAACGTGCTGGTCGGTTTGAGCGCCGGCCTGCGCGGCCGCTCGCAGATCGGCAAGGGCATGTGGGCGATGCCGGACCTCATGCACGCGATGCTCGAACAGAAGATCGCGCATCCGAAGGCCGGCGCGAACACCGCATGGGTGCCCTCGCCGACCGCCGCCGCGCTGCATGCGCTGCACTATCACCAGGTCGACGTGCAGGCGGTTCAGCAGGAACTCGAACGCACCGACTATGCGAGCGTGCGCGACGAACTGCTCGACGGCCTGCTGACGATTCCGGTCGTCGAAAAGGCGCAGTGGAGCGACGCGGAAATCCGCGCCGAGGTCGACAACAACGCCCAGGGCATTCTCGGCTACGTGGTGCGCTGGATCGACCAGGGCGTCGGCTGCTCGAAGGTGCCGGACATTCACGACGTCGGCCTGATGGAAGACCGCGCGACGCTGCGTATTTCGAGCCAGCACATCGCCAACTGGCTGCATCACGGCGTGATCCAGCGCGAGCTCGTCGAGGAGACGTTCCGGCGCATGGCGAAGGTCGTCGACGGCCAGAACGCGGGCGACCCGCTTTACCAGCCGATGGCGCCGGGCTACGACACGATCGCGTTCAAGGCCGCGCAGGCGCTCGTGTTCGAGGGACGCCAGCAGCCGAGCGGCTACACGGAGCCGCTGCTGCACAAGTTCCGGCTCGAGGTGAAGCAACAGGGCTGATGCCGTTTCTGCCGGGACGAGGTTCCGGCAGAAGCAGGGCTGAAACGTCGACGGGCGCTGCATGATGCAGCGCCCGTTTTTCATTTCCAGGTTACATTCGACGCGTTTGCGAATCTGCTCATGGATGTGAATGCACGGCGCTCGTGTATCGACACGGGCGGATTCGCTCATTCAGGAGGCGGTGATTGGATGCACAACGAACGCTGAACGGACAAGGCCTGCACGCTATCCAGGCGGACGGCGCGGCACCTGCGGTACTCGTCGACGGGCGCTCGCCGGGCGACCTCGGGGTGGCAGTCGCGGCACTGCGTTTTGCCGGCGGCGCGCATCTTGCCGGCCACTGCGGCGAACATCTGATCAGCTTCCATATGTCGGCACCGTCGATGCTGCGGTGTGCAATCGCTGGGCGCCGCCTTGAACATCGGGCGGTAGCGGGTTCGCTGTCCATCTGCCCCGCCAACGCGGATTGTGGCGTCGAAGCACCGGACGATATCGATGCCGTATCGCTGGTCCTGTCGTCCGAGTGCTTCGCGATGGAGGCACTGCGGGCGGACATCGCCGAACCGCGCCTGGTCGAGCGCCTGCACGGCCGTGACGCCCCTCTGTTGCGCCTCGCGCGCCTGCTGCTCGCGGAAACCGCAGCGGGGCTTCCGAACGGCCCACTGTTCTGGAGCAGCGTGTCGGACCAGATCTTCCGGCATGTCGCCACGCATCACGTCGCCGCGCCGCTCGTCCCCGTGCACGGCGCGTTGAGTCGGCGGGCATTGAACATGTTGTCCGACTATGTTCATGCGCATATCGGCGAACCGATCGGAGTGGCCGAACTCGCCGCGGTGGCGGGCTGTAGTCGCTTCCATTTTTCCCGGCTGTTCCGGCACGCGACCGGCATGACACCGCATCGCTACGTGATGCGCCTGCGCGTAACGCATGCCGTGGACTTGCTGCGCGGCAGCGCGCAGCCTCTCTCCGAGGTTGCCGCCGCGACCGGCTTTACCGATCAGAGCCATCTGTCGCGATGGATGCGCCAGGTCCACGGCATGGCGCCGGGGGAATTGAGAAGGGGGAATTGAAAAAGCGGGAACTGAAAAGCAGGCCCCGGTCGCGGCCTGAGCACATCCGTCCAATACAGAATCTGGCGTTACATCCAATATCGGTCGTCTCTATGGAGATGACATGCCCCCTTCTTATCCTGACGATATCCGCGGCAACTGGCGCTACATCGGCCCCGATACATGGACACGTTGCGCGCCATTCCTTTCCGGCGGCGCCCGCTGCTACGACCTCGCGCACCCGATCGACGACACCGCACCGTCGTCGCCGTTCGCGCAACCGCTGTCGTTCGAATTCGGCTCGACACAGGGGATACCCGGAACCCTTCACGCGGGGAATCTCGAAACAGTCACCGGCTCGCTTGGCCAGCAGGGCACGCATATCGACGCGCTCGGTCATTTCGGCGTGTTGAAAGACGTCTGGGACGGGCATGGCCCGCTCCCGGCCGACGAGGTGAGCTATTTCGGCGGCCTGCCGCAACGGGTCGTCAAACCCGATCCGCACGGACGTCTCGCGAGATTGGGAATCGATGAGGTGCCACCGCTCCTGAGCACGGGAATTCTGCTCGATGCAGCGGGCTACCACGGCGTCGACGAACTGCCGCCAGGTTTCGAAATCACCGAGCAGGATCTCACCGCGATGCTGGCGCGTCAGGACCTGCTCGAGCGCGGCATTCTTCCCGGCGATATCGTGTTCATCCACACCGGCTGGGGGCGACGCTGGAGCGACGCCCGATACGGCGCCTACTACACCAGCGGCCCGGGGTTGTCTGCCGCGGGCGCGGCATTCCTCGCTGCGTCCGAACCCGTGGTGGTTGGGCTCGACAACCCGTTCACCGACCCGGTGAACGACGGGCAGCTCCAGGGTGCGAGCGCGCCGCCTGCCGGCATGCGGACCGATGCGCCGTTCGGTACGCATCACTTCAATCTCGTCGAAGCCGGGGTACTGCAAATCCAGAACCTGAAGCTCGACGACCTCGCGCGAGATCGCGTCTGGCTCTTCGCGGCCATCGTCGTCCCGCTCGCGTTGCGCGGCGCGTCGGGTTCGATCGTGCGTCCTGTCGCGATCGGCACGCCCCGGCCAGCGGCCCGTTCCCGTTGACGTATCCCACGCAAAGCGGCGCGGCCAGCGGCTCGCGCCGCTTGCGCATATTCCCCGTGTTCGTTGTCCTTGCGAGATCAAGCCATGCCCCCTGCTTCTCCGTTCCCGAGCCGTACGTTTCGGCAAACCTTTCCCGATGCGCCGATCGCCATACCCGGCGATCCGTCCTATGAGAACGCCATCGATATCTGGGCGGGCGGCCGCGACCGCCGGCCTGCCGGCGTCTATGTATGCCGTCAGGCCGCCGACGTCCAGACCGCATTGCGTATCGCGCGCGACTGCGGGCTTGCCGTGTCGGTGCGAGGCGGAGGCCACGACTGGGCGCGTCGCGCGCTGTGCGACGGGCTGGTGATCGATCTGACCTCGATGCGCAACGTGCAGCCCCACGACCATGGTCGAACGATCCAGATCGGCGGCGGTGCGCTGGCGTCCGACGTGTTCGCGGCGACTGATCCGCGAGGGATGGCTGTCGTAACCGGCGCGTCGGGTGCCGTCGGGATGGCCGGACTGACGCTCGGCGGCGGCTACGGGTCGCTGGTTGGCCGTTTCGGGCTCGCACTCGACAATCTGGTGTCTGCCGAGGTTGTGCTGGCCGATGGTTCCGTCGTCCACACAAGCGACACGCAACACGCGGATCTATTCTGGGCGTTGCGCGGCGGGGGCGGCAATTTTGGTGTCGTCGTTTCGATGGAGCACCGGCTGCATCGACTCGAAACGGTCTACAGCGGTCCGCTCTTCTACCCGATTCAAGCCGCACCTGCCGTGCTGGCGAATTACGCGAGCATCGCCTCGGACCGGCCGGATGCGCTGACAGTCCAGTTCGGTCTGCTCAGTGGGCCCGACGGTTCGCCGGTGCTGCTCGTCGCGCCGACGTGGAGTGGTAAGCCCGGCGACGCCGAGGCGCAGGTCGCGCCACTCCTCGCGGCCGGCGATCCACTCATGTCGATGATCGCGCATCAGCCTTACGGTGCATCGAATACCCTCTTCGACGCACACATCGTGAACGGCCAGCGCGTGCTGATGGACACCCGTTCGCTGCCTGCCCTGTCTCCTGCCGTGATCGAGATCCTGCTCGATGCGTTCGCGCGACGTCCATCCAGCGGCTGCGCGATCGTTACGCACGAGTTCCGCGGTGAAGCCACGCGCATCGCCACCGACGCGACCGCGTTCGCGATGCGCGAGCCCCACCTGTTGATCGAGATCGTCGCCGGCTGGAACGCCGGCAGTGACGACGATGAGGCGCGCCACGCCGACTGGGTTGCCCGTCTGTCGAGCGCACTAGCCACGCATGCGTTGCCGGGGTGTTATGCCAATCTGCTGGCGAATGGGGATCCGGCACGTGCGGCGGCAAGCTTCGGCGCAAATGCCGCGCGTATCGTCGAGCTGAAGCGCCGGTTCGATCCGGACAACGTGTTCAGGTCGGCCTTGCCGTTGCCGACGATCGCAGGCGATCAGCCTTCGCGTCATGCCTGACTGCCTCATCTCTCGCGATCAATGACCGCGAGAGATGAGGCAGGCGAACCTCGTGCGCAACGAGCACCACGAGACGTTCCGATGTCGCATCGGTGAGCGGCCGCCGCGCACCGCCCTGACGTCCCACAGGCCGGCGATCGGCGGTCCGCCGCCGCTCAGCCCGCCAGCTTCCTGAACGTTTCGAGCACCGCATCGCCCTTGAACGGCTTGACGATCCAGCCCTTCACACCGGCCGCCTTGCCGCGCTCCTTCATCGCCGGGCTGCTTTCGGTCGTGAGCATGATGACGTTGACGGTCTTGTTCGCGAGTTCGCCGCGAATTTTCTCGACCATCGTCAGGCCGTCCATATTCGGCATGTTCACGTCGCTCACGATCAGCCGGATATTCGAATCCGTCCTGAGTTTCGCGAGACCCTCCTTGCCGTCGATGGCCGTCGCGACGTCCAGACCGTTTTTGGTCAGAAAGCCCGCGACTTCATCGCGAACGGTGCTCGAATCGTCCACCACCAGAATCTTTGCCATGCCAATGTCCTTGCGTCGCCGACGCGTTGTATCAAAACAGATCGAGCTCGCCCGATTCGACGAGATCGTCGACATCCAGCGTGTTTTCAGAGAAATCTTCGGGTGACCAGCTCAGGTTGAACACGAAGCGCTGGTCGATCGCGACCGATTGCCCGCTCGTCTCGTCGTGCAACAGATACTGGAAACGCAGTTGCGGATTATCCGAGCCGAACGAGATGTAGCGATGCTTGTGATTGACCAGCAGCGGCACCTGCACCTGACTCGCTTCGCGCGCACTCTGCGGACCGAGGAAGCGGTCCTTGAAGGCGCCCCAGATCAGATTGGTCAACTCGCCGAGCAGGTTGTTCAGATCGCGAAAGCCCGCTTCCGCCGCGCCCGGGCCGCTCACACCACTTGTACCGCTTGCACCATTTGCACCGCTCCGGCGCGCCGCGCGGTCGCGTTCGATCATCGCGAGCAGCGGGTCCTCCTGCGCCTGCATCAGCATGTAGCCGCGGCACCATGTGCCTTCGAGCGGAATCAGGCTGAACACCTCGCCGAAGATAATGCGATCGCGCACGACGCTAGGCGCGTCGCGGCGCACCGTGACGCCGTCGAATAGCGTCGCGAGCCGCGCTTCCGTGATCTCCGCGATACCGCGCACGAGCGCATTCGGAAAGTCGAGGCTGAAGATGTATTGATCGACAGCCGCGCACAATGCGCTCATGTTCGCGGCATCGAAGCTCGCGCAGGCCGCGTTCTTCAATGCGTGCGGCAACTGTTCGGGCGGCGTGTTGCCGCTCAAGCGCAGAATAACCGGCAGTTCGGGACGCAAAGTATTGATACGCGCCGCAGCCGCAGCGGCCTCGTCGAGCGAGCCGCCGTAATCGTCCGCGAGCAGCACGCCGCCGAGGTCGATGCTGGTGCTCAATACCGCGCTCAGGCGGCGGCTGTCGCGCACCTTCAGCGCAATTAGATTGTGCTCATCGAAAAAGAGCTTCAGGGCTTCCGCGTGTGCAGGACTGTCGTCGAGCACGAGCACCTTACTGACGGGCTTGCTGAGATTCATCGTATTCAGTGTGCGAATGCAGTGTCGCTAGAAAAGTTCGAGTGCGCCTTCGCTCTCGTCCGCCGTGGCGAGTTCGGCCCTGAAATCGAGCGGCGCCTGGGCGCACAGACATAAGGTGACGCCGAGCCGGACCGCCCCGCCGATCGTCAACTCATACGTCCACACCTGATCGGGCCGCAATTCGTCGAGATACTCGACGCATGCGCTATGCAGTTCATACGGCGTCGACATGCCGAGATCGGGGAAGACGTTCACCAGTTGCTGGTTCATATAGCCGCAACAGAGGTTGCCGAGTTCCATCAGCGTTTCCGGCAGCGGGCGCGTCGTGTCGTCGCCGACGTAATACGCGCGCGTCGCTTCGTCATTGCTGAAATGCAGCACGAACAGCAGCCGGAAGCCGATCGACGAGATCGTCAGGACCGTCGCGCACGGCGCGGCCGGACGATCGCGATTCCACCTCGGCACGGCGGCGATCTCGCACGCATCGCCTGGCGTCGCGGGCAAACGCGCGCGCGCGGCGTGGCAGAAGATGTCCACGATGCTTTGCTTCGCCTGATCGGTAATCACGCCGCGGCCTGTTCGAGGCGGGATTGAAACTGCGTCGCCAGCGCCTCGACGCCGCCGAGCGAGGCCGTAATCATCTTGCCGCCCGCCTGAATATCCTGAAACGTCGCGGCCGTCGTCAGATCGTTGCGATGCAGGCTCTCGCGATAGCTTTTCGACAGGTCCTGCGAACGCGACGCGAGCGAACGCACTTCGCCCGCGACGATCGAGAAGCCGCGGCCGGCCGTGCCGGCGCGCGCCGCTTCGATCGACGCATTGAGCGAGACGATCAGCACGTGCTGCACGATCGAGGACAGTTCCTGGTTCTTCTTGTGCATGTCGCGGTTCTGCGACATCAGCGAAATCATCTGCTCGTGCCAGCGCTCGAAGGTGATGCACAGCGTCTTCAGACGAGCCGCTTCCTGAGCGATCCGCGTGGCATGCTGCAACCATTCGTCACCGTGGGCACGCGCGGCGTCGAGCGAGGTCTGCAAGGCATCGCGCTCGTGCGCGCCCTGCTGTGCCTCGGCGCGCAGATCGGCAAGCCTCGCTTCGAGCGCGGCATGCTCGCGGCTGGCCTCTTCAGCGAGGCCGTGCGCGGCTTCCAGTTGCGCTTCGAGCGCCGCGACGCGCTCGCACGCGAGGCGCTGCACCTGTTCGCCTGCCTTGAGCTTGCGGCGATAAAAAATTCCCGTGACCAATGCGGCGACGATGCCGCCCACGCATACCGTCAGAAGATAATGTTCAAGCACGACCGGCTCCCCTCGCTACATTCAACATACGCTCAACACACGACCCGGCCCGCGGCAGCATCCGCGTCACGCTCGTGCGATTGCGCTGCATCGGCGGATTTGTCGAGACTGTCCACGGCCCAGTTTTCGGGGAAATACACGACGGTCTGGAAGCGGCGATAGTCCGCGCCGCGCCGCTCGTCGGTAAAACGCAATTCGATGCGGCCCTGCTCGCGCCGCACGAAATCGCGCACCGCATCCATGCCGACCCCGCGCCCCGAAATCTCGCTCACGCTTTGCGCGGTCGAGAAGCCGGGACGGAAAATCATCTCCGCAATCGCTTCGTCGCTGAGCGCGGCATCGGCCTCGATCCAGCCGCGTGCGACGGCGGCCGCGCGAATCTTCGCGAGCGCGAGGCCGCGCCCGTCGTCGCTAATCGTGATCTGCAGCGCGTGATGATCGACACCGACTTCCAGATCGATAACGCCGGCCGCCGGCTTGCCGTTCGCAAGACGCTCGACGGCGGCCTCGATCCCGTGATCGACCGAATTGCGCAGCAGATGCGTAAACACGTTGCGCAGCGTGTTGCTCGCCTCGCTGCGCACACGATAGCCGTTACTGTCGATACGCACCGTGGGCGCTTCTTTACCGAGTTCGGCTGCCAGCGACGGCAGCGATTCGATCACGCCCGCGAGTGCCTCGTAGATCGATTCGGTGCCGAGCAGACGCAACTCGCGCTGCAACGATTCGCGCAATGTCGCGAGTTCGCGCTGATCGGCCGGGTCCGCGCTGCCGAGCATGTCGAGCACGTTCAACTGCTTCTGGATCAATTCGCGATCGACCATCAGATAGCGCTCCATCGCGCCGCGCTGGCCCGGCCCCTTGCGGCCGAGGCTCACCTCGTTGATCGTCGCATAGGTTTCGAGCGCCGCCTTCACGCGTTGCAGGTCTTCGATCAGCAACTGCTGGTCCCACGTTTCGCTGCTGTTCTCTCGGCGCAACGCGTCATAGCGCTGCTCGGTTTCATGCACGACGCCGGTCAGATGCGCAAAGCTGTAGGTGCGCGCATTGCCCTTGACCGTATGCATGTTGCGGAACAGTTCGGCCACCGCCTCGTGGCTCGGTTCGTGATGCTGACGAATGATGCGCTCGTTCTCGTGGATAAAGCCCGTTGCGCTTTCGACGAAGTGATGGAATTTCTCCTGACTCACCGCGAGAATTTCGCCGATCATTTCGAGGCGGCGTTTCTGTTCGCCGGCTTCGGCAGCGAGCGCGCGCAACTCGGTCACGTCGCGCACGCACAGCATCAGGCGCAATACGACATCGTTTTCGTCGGTGATGGCCGACCAGCTCAGATCGAGCGTCTTCACGCGACCATCGGCCATCGGCTTGGTGATTTCGTTGACGAGCAGATGCTGGTTGAACTCGAAGTTCATGCTGTCTTCGCCAATGCATGCTGCGAGCGCGGCCTCGATTTGCGCGAGCCTGTCGCTGCCGATGCCGGTGCCGCCGAACACGAGATCGAGCAGCGGACGCCCCGCGATCTCGCGCGTTTCGAAGATCGCTTCGAGATAGGCCGAGTACTCCGGATGCACGACCACGCCTTCGACCACGGTCAGAATGCCCTGCTGCATGTTCTGCAGCATCGCCTGGATGTCGGCGGTCTTCTGCTTCAGTTGCAGCGAGCTTTGCTGGATCTTTTCGATCATGCCGTTGAACGCGACGATCGAATGACCGATCTCGTCCATGCGGCCGACCGGCACGCGCCGCGTGAAGTCCTGGCTCGCCGCGATCTCGCTCATCTCGACCTGCATGCGGCTCAGCGGACGCGTAATCTGGCGATACAGCAGCGCGCTGATCAGCACCAGCACGGCGATGGCCGCGCCGGTCGCGGCGGCGATCGCGGTCGTGGTGGTGGCGAGCGCGTCGTTCAGCGTCCCGATCGCGGCGTCCTTCTGGCGATTCTTCTCGATGCGCAGCGTCTCGACGATACCTTCGAGTTCGTCGCGATACTCCGCGACGTTCGCGAACAGATAGGCCTGCGCAAGTTCGTTCTTGCCTTCGGCCTTCATCTTCGCGGTGTCATTGACCGCGTTGAAATAATTCGCGAGGCTCTCGCGCGCCTGGCTCACGAGCCCCGTTTGCGCCTGACCTTGCGCGGCCCGGGCCTGCACATCGAGTGCGGCCTGCAACGAGGCTTCCTTGCTCTTCAGAAGCGCCTGGGCCTGCGCAACCATATTCGCGTCGGGCGCATAGACGAGCGTCATCATCGCGAGCTGCACGTCCTTGACCTGCGAGACGAGGTCCGCCGACGCGAGCGCGCTCGGCACGACACCTTGAGTAACCTGCCGCACATTGACGGCACTGCTGCGGGTCTGAAGCACGGCGTAGCCGCCAATGGCGGATAGCGCAACGAGCATCAGAACGACGAGAAGCGTGATGCAGTGACGGATGGTCATCTGAAGATCCCCGAGATCTGGAAATGCAAAATCCCCCGCTTTTTGCGGGTCGCCCGTGTGATTTTGTACTTGCGGGCGCGGGGATTATCGTCGCGGGCGTGTGACGAGGACGTGACGAAATCCCCGTGAAAGAGTGCGATTTAAGGATTTGCCGAAAAAAAATTTTCAGAGGCCGATATGGGCTCAAGTTCGGGAAAGAACTGCCGTTATTCATGCCCGATGGTTTTCTCCTGGGCCTGTGGCGGGATGAAGCCTGCTGATCGTCAAAGCGCGGGTAAGCGCGGGTTCGAGCTTCGATAACAGCCTGGGAAGAGCGGACTCACGGCTTTCTCATGCCGCTCTTTTTGCACTCGGGTACGGGGCCGTACAGCACCGCAGAGTGCATGGACAGCACATGACCATGCCGCGTGAACCGGGCCCCTAAGGGAAAACGAGCGGCGCCCCTTGTCAACCGGATGGCATTTTTCTACGTTCTCGCAGACGGCATTCGCCATAATGGATGCGCCGGGGCCTCTCCGTTATCGACGCCCGCGCGCATGAACGACCAAAAACGTTTTCACCACCGATGGAGTGTCCCATGAAGATTCAATCCGCTATCGCTGCGCTGGTGCTCGGCGCGGTACTCGTGTCACCGGCGTTCGCGCAGAACAGCCAGCAGACCAAAATGGCCGATTGCAACAAGCAGGCCGGCGACAAGAAGGGCGACGACCGCAAGGCGTTCATGAAGACCTGCCTGTCCGCGAAGCCGGCCGCCGCCGCGCCGATGAGCCAACAGGACAAGATGAAGGCGTGCAACGCCCAGGCCACCGGCAAGAAAGGCGACGACCGCAAGGCGTTCATGAAGACCTGCCTGTCGTCGTCGGCGCCGGCGGCTGCCAACTAGAACGTCCGCACGAAATCGCCGTCTCCCACGGCGTCGGCATCTGCCGGCGCCCGCCGGCGCCTGTGTCGAGCACGCGGGCGCCGGCGCATCGGGCCTGCCTCGCCCATCGCGGCCCGGCCGCGCGCTTGCCGGCACGGCTCGCGCTTTGTCTTCCTTCGCTGTCCGCCCGCACGAACCCGCCGTTTTTCTTCTATGATGGCTGCGGAGACGGCCCACCCTCACCTACCCGACACAACCGGATCAAACGGGCCGCCATCTTGTCGTTCGTGCTGCTGAGCATCGACCGGAGGCAAGGATGGTATCGAAGTATAAAAACCGCTGGCTGAGGCGGTGGTTGCTGGTCATCGTATTCTGGGCCGTGCCCGTGGCGATCGTTGCGGTCAACGAGATCCGCGAGGAAATGTCGTATAACGCCGTCGACCTCGACCGCGCGTTGACCACCTGGAATTTCACCGACGCGCAACGCGCGGCCGGCGCGCCCGCGCATTGCCACGGCAAGCCCGACGAAGCGAAAGCCGCCGGCTGCCCGGCCGACGTGCTGGCTGCCAACGCGGCGCGCCAGCAGGACGCGATCAACGAATACAGCGTGCGACGCTCGACGCTGATGGCTTATCTGTGGCACGCGTTCGTCGGCTACTGGGTGGTGCCGGCGGCGATCCTGTTCCTGATCGGCGTGATTATCGGCATGGTGCGCCGCGCGCTGCGGCGTCCGCCGCCGGTCAAGAGTCCGGCGAATCACGGGTAAGCGGCATGTGCGGCTTGCCTCGCGAAATGGCTGCACGAGCGCGGCCATTTCAATGCGATGCCAATCGCGTCACGCATTGCGCAGAAAATCGGTAAAAACGGGCCTCCGTGTCGCTTCGTCCATGCCTCGCCGGCGCATCGCCAGGATCGCGGTACGCAGCGCGCATCTCGCCGTCAATACGTCCACGCCCCGCTCGCGCAGCACCTTTGGAGGTTTTCCATGTCCTCCATTGCGCCCTTCGAAGCCAGTCAAAATTACTCGCCGGTCGGTCTCCATCGGCCTCAAAGCCCCATCCCATAAGGCTTTCGCATGCGCATGCCACACGCCTTTATGCGTCGCCTGTGTTATAACTTAAAAGCGACCGGGCGAAGCCATTCGCGGTTGCGCCACGGATCCATGATGAAGAAAATGGAGAAAAACGATGCAAAGACGACACTTCATGTTGAAGACGACCGCCGCACTCGCTGTCGGAGGCCTTGCACTCGCTGGCTGCACGACGACGGGCAACAGCAATCCCACCGCCGCCACGAACGCCTCGAAGCGTCAATCGATCGACGCCAGCGTCGACGGCACGATGTCCAAGCTGTTCACCACCGTACCGGGCTCGCGTGAGCTGGTCTCGAAGGCGCGCGGCGTACTCGTGTTCCCTTCGGTGCTGCAGGCGGGCTTCATCGTCGGCGGCCAGTATGGCGAAGGCGCGTTGCGCGTGGGCGGTGCCACGGTCGGCTACTACAGCACGGTGTCGGGCTCGTTCGGCCTGCAGGCCGGCGCGCAGTCGAAGGCGCTCATCTTCATGTTCATGACGCAGGACTCGCTCGACAAATTCCGCAACGCGGACGGCTGGTCGGCCGGCGCCGATGCATCGGTCGCGCTCGTGAAGGTCGGTGCGAATGGCGCGATCGACACGAACACGGCCACGGCCCCGGTGGAGGTCTTCGTCATGACCAACGCGGGCCTGATGGGCGACGTGTCGCTGCAAGGTACGAAGGTCACGCGCCTGAAGATCTGAGCGCGGGTCCGAATGCGCTAGTGCGGCCATAAAAACGGCGGTGCGTCTGTCGATGCACCGCCGCTTTTTCTTTTCCCCCTTCACCGCTCCGCAGTCAGCCTCGCCGCCGGCGAAGATCAGCTTCCCGACGTATCGATCACCTTGAAGCGCGAGCGCTTCTGCGCGCGAATCACCGACTGATACGCCTCCACGTATTGCCGCGCCATCCGGTGCGAAGTGAAGCGCTCCTCGAAGCGGCGCCGCACACCCGCGCGCGGCATCTTGTGCAGCCGGGCCACCGCTGCGACCGCGCCGATCTCGTCCTCGACGATAAAGCCCGTCACGCCGTCTTCGAGCACTTCGGGCACCGAGCCGCGATTGAATGCAATGACCGGCGTGCCGCACGCCATCGCCTCGATCATCACGAGGCCGAACGGCTCCGGCCAGTCGATCGGAAACAGCAGCGCGTGCGCCCCGGACAGAAACTCGGCCTTCTGGCCGTCGGCAATCTCGCCGATGTATTCGACATACGGCAGATCGAGCAACGGCCGGATCTCGCGCTCGAAGTATTCGCGGTCGGCCGCATCGACTTTCGCGGCGATGCGGATCGGCATGCCGCAGCGCCCCGCGATACGAATCGCGGTATCGACGCGCTTTTCCGGCGAAATCCGGCCGAGAAACGCGAGGTACTTCTGCTCGACCGGCTGCGGCGTGTACAACTGCTCCGGCAAGCCGTGATAGACGGTGGTGAGCCACCGCGCCTGCGGCAGCGGATGACGCTGCGCATTCGAGATCGAAATCACCGGCGCGGTGTTGAAGGTGTCGAACACGGGCTGCTGCTCGGGCAGATCGAGCCGGCCGTGCATCGTCGTGACGAACGGCGTGTCCTGCCGCTTGAAGACCGAGAACGAGTAATAGTCGAGGTGGAAGTGCAGCACGTCGAACTCTTCGGCCTGGCGGCGCACGAGTTCCATCAGCAGCATATGCGGCGCGATGCGGTCGCGAATGCCCGGGTCGAGACGCAGCGCGCGCGGCCAAACCGCTTCGAGCTTCGCGCTCGTGACGGAGTCGCCGCTCGCGAACAGCGTCACGTCGTGGCCCTGTTCGACCAGCGCCTCGGTGATGTACGACACGACGCGCTCGGTGCCGCCATAGAGTTTCGGCGGCACGGATTCGGTCAACGGGGCGATCTGCGCAATCTTCATAGTCTGTCTCCATGAGCCGGCGGCTTGCGCCTCGTGGCGGTGCGCGCCGGCGACGCCGAGTATGACAGCGCCGTTACCCGCGATCAATGCGCGCTTCGCCCAGGCAGGCGTCCATCGTTCGCACATCGTCGGACAAGGCTCATTATTTCCTGGCGGCCAGGGAAAAGCCGCCGGTCTTGCATTTGCTCGGTGCTGTTACACCCGGCTTACATCCGGTGACGGGCGCGGCGAAGTGTAGCGAGGGGGGCAAAGCGGGACGACCAGGCAGGACGACAAAGCGGGGCCGCAACCCGCCCGGCACGCGGCGCGCAAGCGGGCGGCCGAAGACGACAGGTCGGGCGAGCCAGGCGGCCCGCGCCTAGCCATGTCCGCCGCCCTCGCCCGGCTTGCGCAGCGGCACGCGGCGCAAATCGTCGAGAAAGGTGTCGCGCCACACGCCGAGGTCGTTCTTGCGCAGCGCCGCCATGTTGATCTCGTGGCGCCGCTGGCGTGCGTCGAGCGGCATCTGCAAGGCGCGTTGCAGAGCCTCGCACATGCCGACGGAGTCGTGCGGATTGACGAGTAGCGCACCGGAGAGCTCCGCAGCCGCGCCCGCGAAAATCGATAGCACGAGCACGCCGGGGTCGTCGGGATTCTGCGCGGCGACGTACTCCTTCGCGACGAGATTCATGCCGTCGTGCAGCGGCGTGACGAAGCCGATCTGCGATTCGCGGAACAGCGACATCAGCTTCCAGCGGTCGTACTGCTGGTTCAGGTAGCGGATCGGCGTGTAGTCGAGGCCCGAGTAGCGGCCGTTGATGCGCCCTGCTTCGTATTCGAGGTCCTGGCGAATCTTCTGATAGGTCGCGACGTCCGAGCGTGTCGGCGGCGCGATCTGCACGAGCGTGACGTTGCCGCGCCATTCGGGCGAGCGTTCGAGCAGTAGCTCGAACGAGCGGAAACGCTCGACGAGCCCCTTCGAATAATCGAGCCGGTCGACGCTCATGATGAGCTTGCGCCCTTCGAGGCTCTGCTTGAGGTCGAGCACATGCTGGCGGCTCTCGTAGCGCTTCGCCTGCACGGCGATTTCGTCGGGGAACACGCCGATCCGGTAGACGCCGGTGCGCAGCTTGCGCCCGAACGCCTCGACGACGCCATCGGCGCTCACGGTGCCGCGCGCATGGCGCGCCACGTAGTCGTGGAACGCCTGCTGGTCGGTGGCGGTCTGGAAGCCGAGCAGGTCGTAGCACGACATCGACTTCACGAGCTCCTCGTGCGGCGGAATGTTGAGCAGGATCTGCGGCGCGGGAAACGGAATATGCAGGAAGAAGCCGATGCGGTTCGCGACGCCCTCGTTGCGCAGCGCCTCGGCAAACGGGATCAGATGGTAGTCGTGAATCCAGATGATATCGTCGGGTTCGAGCAGCTTGACGAGCTTGTGCGCGAGCCATGCGTTCACGCGCCGGTAGCCCGCATACTCCTCGCGCTCGTAGCGCGCGAGGTCGTTGCGGTAGTGGAACACGGGCCACAGCGTCGCGTTGGAAAAGCCGCGGTAGTACTGGTCGTAGTCCTTGCGCGTGAGGCCGACGGTCGCGAAGGTCACGGCGCCGTCCTGGTCGAGCGTCGGCCCGGCATTGGCGACGGTTTCGCTGACTACGTCGCCGCTCCAGCCGAACCAGACGCCGCCCGCGTCCTTCAGCGCGCCGAATACGCCGACGGCGAGCCCGCCCGCCGATCCTTTGGTCTCCGTCGGCGTCGCGACGCGATTCGACACGACGATCAGTCGGCCCATCTTGCCTATCCTCCTTGGGTTGCCGGGATGCGCGCCGGTCCGGCTCGTTCGCGGCTGTGGACGCGGCGCACGCATGGACAGCAAACCGTGTGCCTGGTCGAATTGCGCTGGTCGGTCCGTGCGAACGATTACGGCTACGGCTTGCATTGCCGGGCGCCCCTCAGCCGAAGCCCTACCCAAATGTACCCATAGCACGAACCAGCGCGTGGCTAAGCCCGCTCCTGCGCCTTCCTCGCTGCAGCGAGAGCAGCGGCATCGGCTGTGCCCTCCGGCCGGCCGACGCGGCTCGCCACCGGATCGGCTTCGGTATGCGCGGCCGTGCTGCCGGCCGGCGCCTGCCTGCCGCGCGGCAGCCGGTCGAGACGGGCGCCGTCGCCGCTTTCCGGTTCCGCCGACACCTCGGCCCGCGCGCGCGGCAGGTACTCGGGATAGTGCCGCTGAATGAAATCGAGCAGCCCTTCGCGCACGCGGCAGCGCAGATCCCACGCGAGGCCGGAATCGGACGCGCTGACGAGCGCGCGCAACTGCATCGCGCGCTCGGTGCCCTCGGTGACCTGCAGCACCTGCACGCGGCGATCCCACTCGGGCGCGTGCTCGACGATGCGCGCCAGCTCTTCGCGCAGCGGCGCGAGCGGCATCCGGTAATCGACGAACAGAAACACCGTGCCGATGATCTGCGAGCTGCTGCGCGTCCAGTTGGCAAACGGGTTTTCGATGAACCATTGCAGCGGCACGATCAGGCGGCGCTGGTCCCACAGACGCACCGCCACGTACGTGCCGGTGATTTCCTCGATACGCCCCCACTCGCCCTGGATCACGACGACGTCGTCGAGGCGGATCGGTTGCGAAAGCGCGATCTGCAAGCCCGCGATCAGATTGCCGAGCACCGGCCGCGCCGCGATACCGGCGACGAGACCGGCCACCCCGGCCGATGCGAGCAGACTCGCACCGATCTGCCGGACACCCGGCAAGGTCATCAGCGCGCCGCCCATGCCGACGATAACGATCACGATCATCACCGAGCGCGCGAGCACGCGCGCCTGTGTGTGAATGCGGCGCGCCTGCAGGTTATCGGCGGTATCGAGCGGATGGGCGCGAATGATTGCCTCGCCGATCGCCGCCGCCGATCGCACCGACAGCCACGTGAGCGCGGCGATCAGCGCGATCGAGGTGACGTCGCGTACGGGTTCGATGAAATGGAGGGAATCGGGCGCCTCGGACCAGACCCACGCGAAGACGAAGATCACGAGGACGAACAGGGTCGGCTTGTCGATGTAGCGCAGCACCACGCTCGTGAGCGTATGCGGCTCGGCGATGCGCATGACGATGCGCGAGCCGAAGCGATGAAAGCCGATCGCCACCACCGTCACGATGGCCGTGACGACCAGCGCGCCGAGCCATGAGTGCAGCGGCGCGGCGGCCACGCGGCTGAAGTCGTCGAAAGTAGGCATAACGGGCATCTTCCTCCGGGCTCGAGCGACGGCGGCACGCCTGCGGGACTACTCACTTCCCGGGCGGCCGCTCCCGCCTGAGGGAGAACGGCCGCCGCGGCACCCGGCGCGCGTTTGCCGGGCTACCGGGATGCCGGGCGGAAGGCCCGGCGCGGCGGATCAGCCGCCGCTTCGGCAGGGAAACGCCTTGCCGAGTCCGAGCGAAATCGCCGTGCTCGCGTTGTAGCCGGCGGCGTTCGGATTGTCGGCGATGTACCGGCGCACCGCGTCGGTCAATTGCGCCGAGCGTGCGTCCGCCGGCAGGCAGAAATACTGGCCGACGCGCGGACCGGTGGTGCCGCCGATCGCATCGATCGTGTTGAAGATGCCGTCAGCCGCGCCTTCGATATAGGCCGCGCATGCGCTGCGCGAAGCCACGTCGGTCTTGGTGCACAGCTTGTTGAGGTCGCCTCCCGTAAACGCGGCTGCCGATAGCGGCAAAGCAAGCGCGCCGGCGAAAATCAAAGCCCGCAGCATGGTGCTCCTTTCCAGGTTTGTTTATCACGCGGTCTTTCGCCGCGTCCAGACGGCACACCGCGTGGCGCGCCGAGATCGTCATTCTGCACTGTTTTACGCGACGGCAGCAGGCAGGCCGCCATCACGCACCGGCAAATGGCGGCGACCAACCGGGCGCACTGGCTAATTCACTGGCGAACTCATCGGCTGATTCACCCACGGCGAGTTTGCGCCGCACACTGCCCGTGCCGGCTCGCCGCCGGTTACTTCTGCTGCTGCGCCTGCTGCATGCGCGCCGTCAGCCCTTCGACGGCGTCCGGCTCCTTGTACTGCTTCGCGAAATCGAGCGCGGTCATGCCGATCTGGTTCTTCACGCCGATATCCGCGCCGTTGTCGAGCAGCAGCTTGAGCGTCGACATGTGGCCGCCGCGCGCGGCCATCATCAGCGGCGTGGTGCCGTTCGGCGAACCCGCGTCGACGTAGGCCGAGTGATCGAGCAGCAGTTTGACGATGTCGTCATGACCGTTCGCGGCCGCGTAGTGCAGCGGCGCCCAGCCCTTCTTGTTGACCTCGGCGTCTTTCGCGAGCAGCAGGTTCACGAAGTTGATGTCGCCGACAAGCGAGGCCATCATCAGCGCGTTTTCGCCCGACTTGTCCTCGATCTCGATATTGGTTTTGGGATTCGCGACGAGCGCCGCGCCCACCTTGTCCGACTTTTCGCGCGCGGCGATCACGAGCAGCGGGATGCCCTGGTTGTCGACGCTGTTCGGGTCCATGCCCTTCGCGATCAGCTTGTTGACACCGTCGATGTCGTCGAACTTGACCGCCTTGATGAGCGAGTCGATCGGTGCGGCCTGCGCGGGCGCGGCGACCAGCGTGGTCAGCGCCGCGCAGGCGAGCGTCGCGGCAAACGCCGCGCGCCGCACCGGCGCGAACGCCGCGGCAAGGCCCGCGCCACGGCGCGCGGCCGGTGCCGAAGCGGGTTGGAAAGCAGCGGACGACATCGAAATATTTTTCATGTTTTGCTTTAGGAGACTTCCCTATCCATTTGATGTTACTCGACTTTACACTCAAGCGCCGACCGGCGCCGGAATCCCGAACAGCCTGAAGAAGTTTTGCGTGGTCGCGGCGGCCAGCGCCTCGTCCGACATCTCGCGTTGCTGCGCGATGAAGCGTCCGACATAACTTACGTACGCAGGTTCATTGGGTTTGCCGCGATACGGCACCGGCGCGAGATACGGCGAGTCGGTTTCGATCAGCAGGCGCGCGAGCGGCACGCGGCGCGCGACGTCCTGCACCTCGGTCGCGTTCTTGAACGTGACGATGCCCGATAGCGAGATGTAAAAATTCTGCGCGAGCGCCTGCTCGGCGATGGCCCACGGCTCGGTAAAGCAATGCATGACGCCGCCCGTCTCGCCCGCGCGCTCCTCGGCCATGATGCGCAGCGTATCTTCCGACGACGAGCGCGTGTGGATAATCAGCGGCTTCTTCGTCGCGTGCGCGGCGCGGATGTGCGTGCGAAAGCGCTCGCGCTGCCACTCCATGTCGGCGATCGAGCGGCCTTCGAGGCGGTAATAGTCGAGCCCCGTCTCGCCGATCGCCACGACTTTCGGATGCGCGGCCAGCTCGACCAGTTCGGCCACGCTCGGCTCGCGCATGTCCTCGTGATCGGGATGCACGCCGACCGACGCGTAGACGTTGTCGTGGCGCGCGGCGATCTCCAGCACGGACGGCAGCGTTTCCAGGTCCACCGACACGCACAGCGCGTGCGTGACCGAATGGCTGCGCATGTTTTCGAGGATTTGCGGCAGACGGTCCGCGAGTCCTTCGAAGTTGATGTGGCAGTGCGAGTCGACAAACATGATGAGGTCCTGCGAAAAAATGGGCTGGTGAGCTGACCGGCGGACGGGCGGACGATCAGGTAGCCAGGACATGGCGCGGCCGCGGCCGGCTGCGGAGCCTTGCCCGGTTGCACGCCTCGCTCGCCCGTCCCGCTGGCTTTGCCTAGCCGGCCTGCGCGAGGCGCTTGCCGAGAATCACCAGATCGCGCTCGACGCCGTCGAGCACCGCGACGCGCGGCAGCGAGCCCCACACGTCGAAGCCAAAGCCGCGGAAAAGCCGCATGCTCGCCTCATTGTGACCGAAGACGAAACCGAGCACCGTGTCGATGCCGAGGCCCGGCGCCGCTTCGAGCGACGCGGCCAGCAACTGTTTGCCGAGCCCCTGGCCGCGCGCGCTTTCGTCGAGATAGATGCTGACCTCGGCGGTGCGCTGGTAGGCCGGGCGGCCGTAGAAATCCGAAAAGCTCAGCCACGCGATCACGCGGCCCGGCGCGCGCGGATCTTCGACGACCCACAGCGGACGTTTCTGCGGGCCATGCGCGTGAAACCACGCGAGCCGGCTTTCGACGCTGACCGGTTCGAGGTCGGCGGTGACTTGCCGCGACGCGACGGTCGAGTTGTAGATGGCGACGATCGCGGGCAGATCGTCGAGCGTGGCGTCGCGGTAGGAAAGGCTCATGGTGCGTTGGCTTGAAACGTTGACGTGGAGACGGGAAAACAGCGCAAAAAGGCCAAAAAAGGTGTTATGCAAACAGCGCGCGATAGCCGATAAACAGTTCCTCGAACACGAGGCGCGCATTCAGCGGATGGTTTTCGACCGCGCGCTGGCGCGTCACACTGCGCAGAAAGCGCGCGAACGCATTGGCCTCGGCCTGCGACGCGCACTGCGCAAGCGCCGCCGACGCCTGCGGGAAATAACGCGGCGCACCGGCCGTGCGCTGCGCGAGCAGATCGTACATCCAGCGTTGCAGCCAGCCGAGCACGAGCGGCACCGGCAGCTTCTGCAGCGCCTCGCCGCAGGCGAACGCGTCGCACCCGGCGCCGGCCGCCAGTTGCTTCAAAGTCCAGTCGCGCAGCGGACGGTTTTCGTCGCTGGCGAGCGCGAGCGCCGCGAGCGGCGCCCCGCCGGCTTCGGCGAGCAATGCCGGCGCATCGGCCACGCCTTGCGCGGCGAGCCACTGCGTGGCCGCCTCGGGCGCGGGCACGCTCATCGGCCATTGGCGGCAGCGGCTGATGATGGTCGGCAAAAGCCGGTCGATGCGCGCCGACACCATCAGGAATACGACCCCCGCGGGCGGTTCCTCGAGCGTCTTCAGCAAGGCATTGGCAGCCGCGACGTTGAGCGCTTCGGCCGGATACAGCACGACGACGCGTGCGCCGCCGCGGTGCGAACCGACCCCGACGAAATCGAGCAGACCGCGAATCTGCTCGATCTTGATTTCCTTGCTCGGCGTACGGGTCTTCTTGCCTTCGTCTGCGTCGGCCTTGTCGGCTTTCTCGTCGGCGGCATTGGCGGTGTTGGCCGGGCCGGCTTCGGCGGCAAGCGCTTCCGGCACGACGATGCGGTAATCGGGATGATTGCCCTGCGCGAACCAGTTGCAGGCCACACAGGCGCCGCACGGCTCGCCGTTGGCCTGCTGCGCCTCGCACAACAGCCCCTGGGCGAGGTGCTGCGCGAAACGCAGCTTGCCGATGCCCGCCTGGCCATGCAGCAGCAACGCGTGCGGCCAGTGGCCGCGCAGCTGCTGCAGGCGGTTCCAGTCATCGGCTTGCCACGGATAGATCATCGTTTCTCTTTTTGAATCAGTGGGTTGACAGCGCTTCCCGAGATTTGTCCTCAAATACGGTACGCGCTCGCACAACGTTATAAGCTTGAAATTATATTCTTTAAAAATCAAAGAACTGCAATCAATTCCTCAAGCTGTTTCTGGATACGCGCGATGCTTTGCGACGAATCGATGATAGCGAAACGGTACGGCGCCTCTTCCGCGCGGCGCATGTATTCGGCGCGCGTGCGCTCGAAAAACGCCGCTGACTCGCTTTCGAAGCGATCCGGATTGCGCGCCGCGCTGCGCCGCTCGTTCGCGACGGCGGGCGGCAGGTCGAACAGCACCGTGAGGTCGGGCTGAAAACCGCCCTGCACCCAGCGCTCGAGCGCTTCCAGCTTGTCGCGCGGCAAGCCGCGGCCGCCGCCCTGGTAGGCGAAGGTCGCATCGGTGAAACGGTCCGACAGCACCCAGTCGCCGCGCGCGAGCGCCGGCTCGATCACCTCGGCCAGATGCTGGCGGCGCAGCGCGAACATCAGCAGCGCCTCGGTTTCGAGGTCCATCTTCTGATGCAGCACGATCTCGCGAATCTGCTCGCCAAGCGGCGTGCCGCCCGGCTCGCGCGTCATGACGACCGAGCGGCCGGTCGCCGCGATCCTGGCCTCGAGCCGTTCGCGGAACCAGCCCAGATGGGTGGTCTTGCCCGCACCGTCGATGCCTTCAAACGTAATGAATTTGCCGCGCGCCATCATTGTCCTCGAATGTATTTGTCCACGGCCTTGTTGTGCTCGCCGAGCGTGTCAGAAAAAATGCTGCCGCCGTCGCCGCGCGATACGAAGTACAGCGCGTTGCTTTGCGCCGGATTCAGGGCCGCCTGCAGCGACGCGACGCCCGGCAGCGAAATCGGCGTGGGCGGCAGGCCCATGCGGGTGTAGGTATTGTAGGGAGTGTCGGTCTGCAGGTCTTTTTTCCTGATGTGGCCGGTGTAGCTCTCGCCCATTCCGTAAATTACGCTCGGGTCGGTCTGCAGCGGCATGCCCGCGCGCAGGCGGTTCGCGAATACCGCAGCGACGAGCGGCCGGTCGCCCGGCTTGCCGGTTTCCTTTTCGATGATCGAGGCCATCGTCAGCGCATCGTACGGCGTCTTGTAGGGCAAGTTCGGCGCGCGCGCGAGCCACGCCTCGTCGAGACGCACGTGCATCAGACGGTACGCGCGGCGGTAGATGTCGAGGTCGCTGGTGTTCTTGTCGAACAGATAGGTGTCGGGGAAAAAGAGCCCTTCGCCGTTGCCGATCGACGCCTCCGGCGCGCCGATCGCGCTCATCAGGTCGGCGTCGCTCATGCCGGCCGTGTCGTGCCTGAGCGCGGGATTCGCGTCGAGCTCGGCGCGCATGCGCTTGAAGGTCCAGCCCTCGATGATCGTCGCCACGTATTCGTTGACGTCGCCGCGTGCGATTTTCTGCAGCACCTCGTAGGGCGTGACGCCGCTCTTGAACTCGTAGTTGCCCGATTTCAGTTCGCTTTGCAGGCCGAGCACGCGCGTCATCGCGATAAACAGCTCGGGTTCGAGCGGCACGCCGCCGCGCTTGAGTTGCAACGTGACGCTGCGCAGGCTGCTATGCGGTTTGACGGTGACGTCGAGTTGCGCCGGGTTCAGTTCGAGCGGGCTCGTGGCCCAGTGATATCCAGCGGCGACGGCCGCCGCGGCCAGCACAACGACGACTGCGCCGGCAATGAAGCATTTCTTCAGAAGGGACACGTCAGGACAGAATTAGCGTTTAGATTGCAACGAACTGATTTTCAACGGGAAAGCCTCGCGCCGATCGGCATGGAGACTGCGCCGTCTTGCGGCCCTTGCGGGTTTTTTCGGTCCGTATTGGCCCGTATTGTATAGAGGTGGACACGAGATAGTCACAGCCGCGGGCCCGGAGTCACTGTACCACCTCGACGCCGGGCGACCCGAAGTGACCCGAATCGACAAGCTATCACGCGAAGCCGACGCCTGGAAGCGCGAGCGCAAGGCGGCTCTGCCTGCCGATCCAGCCGACGGAGCCGGCTCGAAACCGATGCATTGCCCCGCGTTTCCCGGTTTGACGCGTTTCGAGACCGCGAGAATACCAGCGCAACGAATCCAACCTGAAACAGTTTCCTTCTCAAAAAAATACGCCGATACAATGCGTCCGCCTATCACATCTGACTATTCGGAATTTGGCACCGAATGGTCAATCCGGGGAACCGATGCTTCAATGCTCATTCAAATTGAATGGTAAGCCGATGAGCGAATTAAAAATCGGTGCTTTATCGTTTCCGGCTTTTTCCGGCCAGGAAAATGACATCAATCAACCTGCTCTCATGTGTACGCCGGGATATGGTGCCATTCCCATCGCCCGCTACTACATTTTTGATCGGCAGTCGGGCGGCCTCCTCGGTCCGCTAAAGGAGCGGCTTGACCTGAATGGCAATAAAAAGGGCGAATGGTATTCGCTCTATGCCATCGACGGGAATATCGACGACGAGGTTATCTGCAATGGCATCGTTCGCGGCCAGTTCAGGCTGCACCCGAAAGGAAGACTGGGGAGAAGCGAGGGTTGCGTAACGATTGAACGGCTGACTGACTGGAATCGTATCCGCTCTATATTTACCGACACGCCGAAAGTACCCATTGCCGGGTCGCGGCTTAAAGTATATGACGAATTGATTGTGGCATGAAAAGGATTCTGATTTTTCTCGCCGTCGGCCCATGCCTCGCGCTGGCCATCTTTGCCAATGCAATATGGTGGATCATGCATCCGGATACGCCTTTGAATTTTTCAAATCCGGTATGGAACTCCCGAGTTCGACATTTCCGGCCGGAATTTGAGGCAATTTCGACCCAGAGCACCTTATAGATCAAACACTTGGCGTCCGTGGTTGTCGATGCGTTGTAGTGACACGAAATTTTCTGTGAGCCCTTGTT
>NZ_JAAGPQ010000214.1:0-1307 GCF_017104985.1 Paraburkholderia sp. Ac-20342
CCCCAGCCGCGCTGCGAAAGACGCTTCAGGTAGTGCTCGAACACCGCCATGCCGGCGATGCCGTGCTTTTCCGCTTCCTTCTCGCACCAGTGGTACGCGGATTGGTAGCCGGCCTTGTAGAGAATCTCCGCGTAGACCTCGCGGCCCAGCGCTTCTTCAACCGCCGTGTGATTGTTCGTGAAAAAGTGGCGCGGCACGTATAGCATCGGCAGCGCGTCGGTGGTCCAGACGCCGGTGTGCGGATCGACGTCGATCGGAAGTTGCGGTTGCATGTCGTAAGTCTCCGGGAATCTTATTTATTCAGTCATTCTTAATAATCTGGATGGTCTTTCTTCGCGGCTTTAAAACTGCTCGCTCAGCCGCTCAGCTAATCAACCGTTCCAGACTTCACCGAACACGCGCAGCCAGTTCTCGCCCATCACCTTGCGGATGCGCGCCTCGCTCCAGCCCGCCTTCTGCATCGCCGCCGTCAGGTTCGGGAATTCGCCGATCGTGCGGATGCCCTCCGGATTCACCACCTTGCCGAAATCCGTCAGACGGCGGTAGCGCCCCTTGTCGTGCGTGATCCAGTCGAAGAACTCCGTCGTATAGCCCTGCGTGAAGTCCGTGCCGATGCCCACCTTGTCCTCGCCGATCACATCGACCACGTATTCGATCGCTTCGAGATAATCTTCGACGGTCGCGTCCGGCCCCTTCTTCAGAAACGGCGCGAACATCGTCACGCCCACGAAGCCGTTCGCGTCGGCAATTTCCCGCAGCTGCTCGTCACTCTTGTTGCGCGGATGTTCCTTCAGGCCCGACGGGCAGCAGTGCGAATACGTCACGGGCTTCTTCGAGCAGGCGATCGCATCGGACGAAGTCTTGCCGCCCACGTGCGAGAGATCGACCATGATGCCCACGCGGTTCATCTCCTGGATCACTTCGCGCCCGTAGCCCGAGAGGCCGCCGTCCGGCTCGTAGCAGCCGGTGCCGACGAGGTTCTGGGTGTTGTAGCAAAGCTGCACGACGTTCACGCCGAGTTCCTTGAAGACCTCGATATAGCCGAGGTTGTCTTCGAAGGCGTACGAGTTCTGGAAGCCGAAGATGATGCCGGTTTTATTCTCTTTTTTGGCGCGCAGGATGTCGTCGGTCGTGCGCACGAGCGTGAGGATTTCGCTGTACTCGCGGATCTGCTGCTTCATTTCCGCGATGTTGTCGATGGTCTTCTGGAAGTCGTCCCACACGGAGACCGTGCAGTTCACGGCGGTGACGCCGCCCTTGCGCATGTCTTCGAACACCGAGCGTTCGAATTTCGAAATGTTCAGACC
>NZ_JAAGPQ010000215.1:0-1235 GCF_017104985.1 Paraburkholderia sp. Ac-20342
TGTAGTGGTCAACTGATTCCGGACACTGCGTTAAGTTTTTCTTCCGCGACAGCCGGCGCCAGTCCGTCATTGAACTGATGCGGCCGTATCCAGTTGTACCTATGCATCAGGTAGTGACTGATATCCCGGTGTGCTTCCTGTGCCGACATGTAACCTACTGACGGCAGCCATTCTGTCTTGAAGCTGCGAAACAGTCGCTCCATCGGGGAATTGTCCCAACAATTTCCACGACGACTCATGCTCTGTTTGATTCGGTAGCGCCACAGACGCTGACGGAACTTGCGGCTTGCGTATTGGCCGCCCTGGTCCGAGTGAAACAGCAACCCTTGCGGTCGGCCTCGCTGCTCGTAGGCCATCTCCAACGCCCGCACAACCAGATCGGCGTCCGGGCGTGTCGAGAAGGCCCAACCAACAACCCGGCGTGTGAACAGGTCGAGCACTACCGCCAGATAATGCCAACGGCCTTGCGCCCAGACATACGTGATGTCGCCGCACCAGACCTGATTCGGTCCATCCACCTCAAACTGACGGTTGAGATGGTTCGGGATATCGATCCGCTCAACGGTCGCCTGCTTGTATGCATGGCTGCCGGGCTGCTTGCAAATCAACCCCAGCTCTTCCATCAAGCGACTGACCTTGAAGCGGCCAATCGTCGTGCCTTCCTCGCGCATCATGCCCATGATGCTGCGGCTGCCGGCTGAGCTTCGGCTCTCGACAAACAACTCGTGAACTCGGCTGCGCAACGCCATGCGCTCGGCATCAACTCGTGTGGCCCGCTCCCGGTGCGCATACAGGCAGGACCGTGAAACGTCGAATACCGTGCAGATCAACTCAACCGATTCGCTTCCGCAGATTCGATCAATTACTTCGTACGTTCGATGCCTTCCGACATCAAGAGCGCGGTAGCCTTTTTTAAAATGGCCTTCTCACGCTCGAGGCGTTCGATTCGCGCCTCGAGTTCCTGAATACGTTGCTGATCCGGCGTGATTGCCTTGCCCTGGGGCGTGACGCCCTGACGCTCCATCTGAAGCTGCAAAACCCAACGGCGCAGGACTGATTCACCAACGCCAACCGAACGGCTCGCCTCAGAAAAGTTATAGCCCTGATCGAGCACCAGACCGGCGGCTTGCTGTTTGAACTCGGGGGAAAACGAACGACGTTGCTTCGGCATCAGACACCTCTCCATGGCGAGCATTCTCGCCTAAATCAGTGTCTGGTTTCATTAGACCACTACA
>NZ_JAAGPQ010000216.1:0-1126 GCF_017104985.1 Paraburkholderia sp. Ac-20342
TTCCGGCGACTGGCCAGAGACTACGAGCGATTGCCCGAAACCCTAGCCAGCCTGCACTTCGTCATATTCGCCGTGCTTATGCTTGTCCACTTTGCAGCCCTTAACAAAAGTGCCTAACACGCTCTAGATACAGTGACGTGCTCGTTGCCGAGACGCCGAGATCGAGGCGCATTTGCACCCGGCGACGAAATCGACTGTCGCCCCCGATACCAACGGCGTTAGTGGACGCGTGTCGCCATGTGCATGGCGCCCAAAACCGGCGGTAGCCTATCCTGCAGTACCTTGTTTTTATATTTTTTCTTATGTCGTTCGCAAATCCCGTGAGTGTGGTCGCCGGTGGTCGCACAAAAAGATGAACTCCTGCCGCAAGAAAATGTATTCGTCCACGCAGCAAGATAAACAGACCTAGTTGAATAAATAGCGTATCGCGTGAGCGGGTCTTCCCCCCAAACGCAAATAGATGATTGACCGGGAGCACGAAGGTATGACCGATGGCGCAACATGAATGAGCATGGGCTGCCATGCTCCGCGCAGAAAAAAACAAAGGTCGTGTTGAATCTGCGCGCGAGGATGCAGACACTCACGCAAATAGACCAACAGATTTCCGCGCGTGGTGCAGCAGGAATCGCATCAGACCGACACGCCACATCAAGTCCCACGATCATCCGACGCAAATTGGCGCGCGACGGATTTCATATGCTGCCTGTTGTCAACGCACAGCCTCAGATCATTCGACTCGAAGGCCGATGCACTCGTGCTGGCCGACGCGCAAATCCCGGTACATTACCCCCACGCGACGGCGCAAAAAGATTCTGTCATTCCAGAGAAGTCCTGCTCAATCCAGCACATTCCATCACACTGATTCGAGCCTATTTTCGGGTATTGACGAGTGCCAATCCCCTTTGCAAGACGGCATGAAGGCAGCGCACAGGAGCGAATTATGTGTAGAAGTCTGGACTTGATTTGACAGACTCTGTCAGTCGTCGGTCTCAGTTCGGGCGAGGCCGTGTGAAAACGAATTGATCGTCTAAACTGAATCAACGCGTTGAGACCGGGTGACTCATGAAGCGATTCGTTGAAGGCGATGACCGCAAGCAGGTCGCACTACTTCCCGAATGCGTCGATG
>NZ_JAAGPQ010000217.1:0-1058 GCF_017104985.1 Paraburkholderia sp. Ac-20342
TTCTTATAATTTTATCCTCAGCAGGAAGATTAAAAAAGTGAGCTTAGTGCCAAATTTTGGCAGATTCACGCCAATGTCCGTTGATCTGCCAGAGCTTCCGAACCCTCTGGTTGTCGTCGTTGCGTACGACGGTCTATGTACGTTCGAGTTTGCTATCGCAGTGGAAATATTCGGGCTCGAACGCCCGGAAATGGGCGCGAACTGGTATCGGTTCGCCGTCGCTGCAGTAGATCAGGGACCTATGCGTGGCACGGCCGGAATTCGCTTTCTTGCTGATGGAGATTGCCGGTTGATCGAGAAAGCCGGGACAGTTGTCGTTCCGGGATGGAAAGGACTCGATGTGCCCGTACCTGACCATCTCACCCACGCTTTGCGCGCCGCACATCGAAATGGCGCGCGCATCATGTCGATCTGCTCGGGAGCCATGGTCATGGCTGCTGCAGGACTACTCAGCGGTCGCAAGGCGACGCTTCACTGGAAAGACGCGCCGTACTTATCCGAGCGTTACCCTAACGTTACCGTCATGCCTGATGTGCTCTATGTCGATGACGGCGACGTGTTGACTTCCGCAGGCGGTGCGGCTGGGATCGATCTTTGCCTCCATCTGATTCGACGCGACTTCGGCACCAAAGCAGCCAATATGGTTGCGCGTCGCCTGATCGTGCAACCACACCGTGACGGTGGACAAGCGCAATTTATCGACCGTGCTGTTTCACCCATGCATGAAAGCGGGAAACTCGGAGCACTGCTCGATAAAATACGCTCTGATCTTACCGTGACTTACTCGATCGCTGTCATGGCGGAGATGGCGGGAATGAGCAAACGCACATTCTTGCGGCGCTTCGAAACAGCAGTAGGTGCATCCCCTGCGAAATGGTTGAATGCCGAACGTCTTTCCAAGGTGGTAGATCTCCTCGAGAATACCGATGTTTCTATGGAAGAAATTGCGCGCATTGCTGGGTATGCATCTACCTCCGCCATGCGGCATCAGTTCCAGAAGCAATATTCGCTATCGCCCGTGAGGTATCGAAAAGTATTCAGCAGTCGACTTAAACCTT
>NZ_JAAGPQ010000218.1:0-1010 GCF_017104985.1 Paraburkholderia sp. Ac-20342
GCGCCGCGCTTTGCAGCGCTCGCTGATCGAGCGCCTGTCTGAGCGTGCGCTCGCTGCGCCGCGCCGCCGCCACGCGCGCCAGCACGAGGCCCGCGAGCAGCAGCATGGCGAAGGCGGCGAAAGCCAGCGCGAGAACGGCAAGGTGTCGGGCTTGCATGGTCAGTCCTTCAGGCTCGCAAGCCGGTAAAGCAGATACGCGCCGACCAGCTGCAACGCGAACGCGAGATAGACGAGCTGCCGTCCGAACGGGTCGAACCACATCGACGCGAAATACTTCGGATTGGACATGATCAGGAAACCGCCGATGCCGATCGGCAGCATCGCGAGCACCCACGAGGACAGCCGCGTTTCCGAGGACATCGCGACGAGTTCGCGCTCGGCCTGTTCGAGATCGCGCATGAACGAGGACATGCGATCGAGCATCACGTCGGCACGGCCGCCGTACTTGACCGACAGACGCAGCACCGCGCCGACCAGTTCGAGTTCGCGCACGCCGTAGATCACCGCGACCTGCGAGAGCGCGCGATCGATCTCGATGCCGGTACGCAGCATCCGCGAGACATAGTCGAGACATTCGCGCAGCGGCGCCTCGGTGTTTTGCAGCGCGGCCTGGAATGCGGCGGGCACGCTGTTGCCGAGCGTGATGAGCCGCACGATGCCGTCGAGAAAGAGCGGCAGCTGCCGCACGATCAGCTGGCGACGCTTGTTCGCGCGCATCGACAGCAGGAAATAGAAGAACATCGCGCACACGACGAGCGCGGCGCACACCGCGAGCAGGCCGCCGACGATGGCCGCCCACCCGCACAGCAGCAGCACGAGCACGCAGCAGATCGCGAGCGGCACTTTGGCGTCGGCGAGGCCCGCGCGCGTGAGCGCGTATTGCACGACGAAACGCACGCGCGCGCGCTGATACTGCCAGTGCGCCCGCCAGTCCGCGTTGGCGGGCGGCGCCTGCGGCGCGATCAGCGTCGCCTGGGTACGCGCGGCCGCCGTACGCGCTGCCGCCTGCG
>NZ_JAAGPQ010000219.1:0-974 GCF_017104985.1 Paraburkholderia sp. Ac-20342
ACACCGTCACGAAGCACACGATGGTGCACGAGCAGATGCAGTTCTTCTTCCGCGGCTTCCGCCGCGACGCGCACCCGATGGCGATTCTGGTCGCCGCGGTCGGCGCGCTGTCCGCGTTCTATCACGACTCGCTCGACATCAACAATCCGCGTCACCGTGAAGTCTCGGCAATCCGCATGATCGCGAAGCTGCCGACGCTCGTCGCGATGGCGTACAAGTACAGCATCGGCCAGCCGTTCGTTTATCCGAAGAACGACCTGTCGTACAGCGCGAACTTCATGCGCATGATGTTCTCGAACCCGTGCGAGGAGTACGTGGTCAATGACGTGCTCGTGCGCGCGCTCGACCGTATCCTGATCCTGCACGCGGACCACGAGCAGAACGCCTCGACCTCGACCGTGCGTCTCGCCGGTTCGTCGGGTGCGAATCCATTCGCCTGTATCGCAGCCGGTATCGCCTGTCTGTGGGGCCCGGCGCACGGCGGTGCGAACGAAGCCGCGCTGAACATGCTCGAAGAAATCGGCTCGGTCGACAACATTCCCGAGTTCATCAAGCAGGTCAAGGACAAGAACTCGGGCGTGAAGCTGATGGGCTTCGGTCACCGCGTCTACAAGAACTACGACCCGCGTGCGAAGCTGATGCGCGAAACCTGCCACGAAGTGCTCGAAGAACTGGGTCTGCACGACGATCCGCTGTTCAAGCTCGCCATGGCGCTCGAAAAGATCGCGCTCGAAGACGAATACTTCGTGTCGCGCAAGCTGTACCCGAACGTCGACTTCTACTCGGGCATCGTGCAGCGCGCGCTGGGCATCCCGACCTCGATGTTCACGTGCATCTTCGCGATGGCGCGCACGGTCGGCTGGATTGCGCAGTGGAACGAAATGATCGCCGATCCGGAGCAGAAGATCGGCCGTCCGCGCCAGCTCTTCATCGGCGAGACGCTGCGTGAGGCGAAGCCGCTTGCACAGCGCTAA
>NZ_JAAGPQ010000220.1:0-951 GCF_017104985.1 Paraburkholderia sp. Ac-20342
CGACGTATAGGCGCCCTGCACGTGTGCCGCGTCAAGCAGGTCATCCCATGCGTCCTCGCCGTGCTCGCGGCGCACCAGCTCTTCCAACAGGTTGAAGACGATTCCTTTCACGCTGTACTCCCGTTTTTCCGTTGTTGGATCCGCTGTCTGTCATAGTGCTGGCACGCATCATAGATATGCTGCCGTACTGCGGTCCAAGATTCCAGCCGCAGGTGGAACACAGTCCACGGCGCTGCATCGGATGCGGTGATAGCAATCACGACGGACGGTACAAAGAGCAGCAAGTCATACTCGATACCCGGAGTCATGCGCATTGCGACCATGTCCGTATAGTGCGTGCTGGGGATGGCTGGCCTCATCAGCAACGCACCGACTCCGAGCCGCGACCATGGCAGCGTTTTCTGGCAGACCAGCCGCAGTGCGAAGGCCGAAGACGCAATAGCGATCAGCGGCGACAGCAGCGTGATCGCCGGGTCACAGACCTGCGGAATCGACATGGTGAACGCCAGCATGTCAACGAAGTGCGCATGCGAATGCGCCGCCGGCAAGCCACCGCTATGCGGCTTGCCTCTTTGCGGTAGCAATTCTCCAAGGCAAATCCAGAGCGGTGTAGGACGCGAGGCTGGCAACCAGTAGTAAGCAAACGACAAGTACCGGGTTTAACCACGAGCGAGCATTACATATTTCCCTTCATGTGATAGGAAGCCTTGTACCTGGAGCTCGCACAATTAGCATATTTGCCTTCGATTCACCGGACGATGCCAACTCAGTGTCCCCCCCGCAATGAACCTCATGCGGGTCGCATGCGCTTGGCGATCCTACCGGCGCCTGCGCGCATCGACAGCAACTGGCATGCCTCGTCATTTCAATTGCAAGATCCAGCCGACGTGTCGCTTCATGCGAGAAAGTCTTCCTTCGCAAATGCCTAAGCCCTATTCTTACCCCGATCAG
>NZ_JAAGPQ010000221.1:0-941 GCF_017104985.1 Paraburkholderia sp. Ac-20342
TATCTGCTGGTCCACGAAAAGCTGCCGACCGCCGCCGAACTGAAAGCCTATAAAACAAAGCTCAAGGGCCTGCGCGGACTGCCCGCCAACGTCAAGGCCGCGCTCGAATGGATTCCGGCCGCCGCGCATCCGATGGACGTGATGCGTACCGGCGTCTCGGTACTCGGCACCGTGCTGCCCGAGAAGGACGACCACAACCTGCCCGGCGCGCGCGATATCGCCGATAAGCTGATGGCCTCGCTCGGCTCGATGCTGCTCTACTGGTATCACTACTCGCACAACGGCAGACGCATCGAGGTCGAAACCGATGACGATTCGATCGGCGGCCACTTCCTGCATCTGCTGCATGGCGTCGAGCCGCCGAAGTCGTGGGTCGATGCGATGCACGTCTCGCTTAATCTCTACGCCGAACACGAGTTCAACGCCTCGACGTTCACGGGCCGCGTGATCGCGGGCACGGGCTCGGACATGTATTCGGCGATCACCGGTGCCATCGGCGCGCTGCGCGGTCCGAAGCATGGCGGCGCCAACGAGGTCGCCTTCGAGATCCAGTCGCGCTACCCGACGCCCGACGAAGCCGAGGCGGACATCCGTCGCCGCGTGGAGAACAAGGAAGTCGTGATCGGCTTCGGTCATCCGGTGTACACGATCTCGGACCCGCGCAACAAGGTCATCAAGGATGTGGCGCAGAAGCTCTCGAAGGAAGCAGGCAACACGAAGCTGTTCTCGATTGCGGAGCGGCTCGAAGCGGTGATGTGGGAAGCGAAGAAGATGTTCCCGAATCTGGACTGGTTCAGCGCGGTGTCGTATCACATGATGGGCGTGCCGACCGCGATGTTCACGCCGATCTTCGTGATCGCGCGCACGGCGGGCTGGAGCGCGCACATCATCGAGCAGCGCATCGACAACAAGATCATCCGGCCGAGCGCGAATTACACCGG
>NZ_JAAGPQ010000222.1:0-935 GCF_017104985.1 Paraburkholderia sp. Ac-20342
CGGCGTCGAGCATCGACAGAAAGCCGGACACGTTGACGTCGTTGGTCGTTTTGGGGTCCTTCACGGAGCGCGGCACCGAGCCCAGCGCCGCCTGATGCAGCACGTAGTCCACGCCGGCGACCGCCTTCGCGCACGAGTCCGCGTCGCGAATGTCGGCCTCGTGGAACGCGAACCGGCTCCAGGCCGCCTCGCCGACCCGCTTCTTCACTTCGTGCAGGTTGTGCCAGTGGCCGGTGGCGAAATTATCGAGGCCGCGCACGTCCTGCCCGAGCAGCAGCAAGGTCTCGACGAGATTGGAGCCGATAAACCCCGCGGCGCCGGTAACGAGCCAGCAATAGCGCTTTTCCTGCAACAAGGTTCGCAGCCCATCCTGCGTTCCGTCCTGTAGCCATGACGGCAAGCCGGCTTGCGCCGCGGTTTCGTTCTGTTTCATGTTTGCTTCTCCACGTTCTGCGTAATCTTCTACGTAATCGTTAGTGAACCCAATCAACCCTTGTCCGTCGCCGCATTCGAGCGGTCGGCCGCCACCACGTGCCGCCAGAGCCCGCCGCTCAGGCGCAGGTTTTCCGGCTGCCCGGCGAGATGGCCGCGCAGATGCGCGAGCCATTCGTGCTGCCATCGCGCCACGTAGTCTTCGAGCGTTTCGCCGTCATGCGGCTCGGAGAGCCGTTCGAGCGTATGCACGATGCGGCCCCGCTCCCATCTGGGCGCATAGAAAACCGAGGGCAGTCCGAGGCGGTAGCTGGCGCGCGCGGCGAAGCTCGACCACGTGATCTCCTGGCTCTCGAACGGCACGCGCGCGGCGGCCGGATTGAGCGCGCCATCCACGGCGAGACACACGGCATGTCCTTCCTGCAGCGCCTTGAGGCTGGCCTTCACGACCTGCACTTCGGTCCTGTCGCTCGTCGAGATCAGCGAGCGGGCGTAGTGGCTGC
>NZ_JAAGPQ010000223.1:0-922 GCF_017104985.1 Paraburkholderia sp. Ac-20342
CTGATCAACGACGGTGGCGAACTGCCATCCAGCCGCAGCCAAGCCAGCAAATGGACGCAAGCCGTACGCCACCGGCTTCCTGACTGGATCAAAACGAACGTCCAGCCCGTCATTCAGGCATCGCTGGAACACGATCAGCTGAATGCACGGGTTGAGCTTGGGGGACAGGATAACGACAAACTGCTCTTGAGTTACCCTCCCCTCGCCGAGGGGACTGGCTACGTGGCACCGGTGATCACCCTGGAATTTGGCGCCCGTGCTACTGGAGAACCTCATCAGATCATGTCGGTCACGTGCGACATGGACGGGTATGTCCCCGAGGTGTCGTTTCCAACAGCGTCGCCGCTGGTCATGAGCCTCGCGCGGACTTTTTGGGAGAAAGCGACTGCAGCGCATGTGTACTGCGCACAAGGCCGCATCCGTGGCGAACGCTATGCCCGGCATTGGCATGATCTGGCGGCGATTGCGCGCAGTCCGCACTTCGACGAAGTCGTTGCCGATCGCGCTGTCGCGACCATGGTCGCCCAACACAAGTCCATCTTCTTCATTGAGAAAGACGCTAATGGCACAGTCATCGACTACGCCAACGCAGCACAGGGACGGCTACGGCTGGTCCCTGAAGACGATGCGCGCAAAGCCCTTGCGGAGGACTACGCCGCCATGCTGGACGACTCAATATTGCTCGTGGATGCTGCCCCCTTCGATCAACTCATGCAGACATGCGCCGACATCGAAAGCAGGATAAACAGAAGAGACGTGTGATTTAGCATGACATTCCATGCGCTGTTCTCGCTACAGTGTAGTGGTCAACTGATTCCGGACACTGCGTTAAGTTTTTCTTCCGCGACAGCCGGCGCCAGTCCGTCATTGAACTGATGCGGCCGTATCCAGTTGTACCTATGCATCAGGTAGTGACTGATAT
>NZ_JAAGPQ010000020.1:0-109339 GCF_017104985.1 Paraburkholderia sp. Ac-20342
CCCGTCATGCCTGATGACCATAGCGAGTCGGTCCCACCCCTTCCCATCCCGAACAGGACCGTGAAACGACTCCACGCCGATGATAGTGCGGATTGCCCGTGTGAAAGTAGGTAATCGTCAGGCTCCTCATGCTGTAACACGGACCCCGGCTTCTCACTCTGAGTGCCGGGGTCCGGCCGTTTACGGCGTCAGGGATACGCCGCCGGATCCCGAAGCCGCAGCGTTCGAACGGACCCGGGCGTCATGCCGCCCGCGTTCTCCACAATCCCCCGGCCGTGAAGCGGAAAAACCGGCGTATGCTGGATTGGACACTCGTGATGCGTAAGGTCTCGGTTGGTACATCATAAGCCTGTACAGAGGAGGCGTGGAGACACGTGGAGCATGCTTTGACGTGATATTTACATTGAATATGCGTTTTGCTCGAAATACATCGCTTTGTGATATATGTGTGCAGCGAAGTAGAACGCTCTGCTTATGCAATGTCCTTCAACCTTGCTGGTGCAACGTTAGCGAGCACGCTTGTGACGATCTGGCGCAGCTCTTCGAACGACTCGGCAGGCCAGCACTCGAGCACGCACTCGTTTCAGTACGCTCGGCCACATGGCTCGCGTGAGGCATGCAGCAAACAGCACGCAGTACACGCGGACCGCGTAAACGTCACGACCTGCAACGCATCCCGAACTATCTGTACTTCATTCGTATTGGTTGTTGACTGATTTTGTCTATGCACCTTTCGATGCCTGCCAGGAAATTTGTTCTGAAGTCCTACAGGACTCGATAGTCGATCTACTGGCTACTGGTAAGGTTGCGTTCTCTACCAGTACATCAGTCACGCTATTGGCCAATGCAGGTATTCAGCGAATTCGCAAGTTATCGCAACCGGCTTGTCCTTCGCATACAGCAAGCCAGCCCCCATCCCGAAGCGATTCGCCTGCCCGTTGGCTCTGAAAAGAAAAAGCGCCAGCGGGAAAAACCAGCTGGCGCTTCAGGACATCAGATGCCTGGCTCAAGAGCCTCGTCGGATGAGCCGGATGATAAACAGCAGAATGACCGCACCGATCACGGCGGTAATGATCGAGCCGATCCAGCCGCCGCCGAGCGAGATATGCAGTACGCCGGCGAGCCATCCGCCGATGAACGCGCCGACAATCCCGACGATGATGTCGACAATCAGACCGAAGCCGCCGCCTCTGACGAGTACACCCGCGAGCCAGCCAGCGATCGCGCCGATGATGAGCCATGCAATGACGCCGTGTTCCATATTCGAGACTCCATGGTTGAGTGTGAAAAAATCACGGTGATAGAGCTTAGTCGAAGGTTATGGGACAGTCCATGTTCAGGACACTGAATTAACATTGTCTGAATCTTCAGCAAGTTAAGTGTAGACGATGCGCGCCAATAAAGGGGATCGACGCGCTGCGGTTCACTCGGGGGTCGGCTCCACTTCCCGGGCCGTCCAGCTGACGCTGGAGACGCTCTTTTCCATGCTGAGGCGGCTTGCCATCTGTTCGAGCTTCGATTGATCCTTCGGATGCATCTTGAGCGTCGCCGTTACGCGGATGCGCCCCGATTCGTTCTCGACATCTTCGCTCATCAAGCTCTGGAACGACAGCGGCGCCGAGTACATCGAGTTGGAGATCGCGGTGCGAATGTGGATCTCGTCGGCTTCGAGGCAGACGATCGTCAGCATGTACTCGCGCACGAGATCGGCGTTTGAAACCGGCGTCGAGTTGATCATGCGGCTGACTTCGCGCAGCAGGGTGTTGGTCAGCAGCACGATCACGGTGCCCGCGAGCGCCGGCCCGTAATGTCCCGCGCCGCTCAACACACCGACCGCCGCTGAGCACCACAGCGTGGCTGCCGTGTTGATCCCCTGAATGGAGCCCTTGTCGCGCATGATGACGCCGCCGCCGAGGAAGCCGACGCCGGACACCACATAGGCGGCGATCTGCGTAATGCCGCTCACGCCGTTGCCAGTCAGCACGCCGAGCGTCACGAACAGGCACGCACCGCTTGCGACCAGTGTGATCGTACGCAGTCCGGCATTGCGCTGCCGTATCTGCCGTTCGAGGCCGATGGCGACACCGCAGGCGAACGCGGTGAGAAGCCGCAGGAAGAAATCGAGTGTCATCGTTCAGAAAGGTTGGCGTGTGGTTGCCGCGCGGTTGGCGCAGTGTGAAGCCTACGCGTGACAGCCGCGCGTCGTCTACCGTCGCCGGTTTGAAGGACGACCGTAGTCATGCATGGCAAAGCACGCGAACGCAAGCGCGCTGCACGGGCAACACAAAAAGTGAGCGGAAAAAAGCGACGTGCGCCGTCGAGCCAGGAAGCAGGACGGCGACAGAAAGACTGACGCGGAAATCCTGCCGATCAGGCGATCGGGCGAAGCGAAGCTCGGCAAGTACTACTGCTACTGTCCAAGATCGTGGTTCCGGTTAATTGAAGTGGGCGAATTTTAGGCGGTTGCACAACGCCTGGTCAAGCCTCGAACGCACGGTACAGGTTCTGCGCAACGGCTTTCAACCAGGTATTGGCGGTGGCGTTGTGAAGAGGCGGCGATATTAGTTGCGACTCCGAATATTGACGCTGTTCATTGAACAATACCGTCCGGGTATTCGAGAATAACGCTCACCCCGTGCATTACGTTTTGCTTTTTTGAGCTTGCTATTTCATCCGCTGGCATGTGCTCATGCGCTCCGATGCGGCACGATTCGACGAGCCTTACCCGGAACTCAACCCGGCCCACCCGGCACGAGCCGCAAACGTGTGATTTCAGAAGGCGCGCCAAGCCGCTTCGGCGGTCCCCAATAGCCGGTGCCTCGGCTCGTGTAGACCCACAGTCCGTTCAGGCGCGCGAGGCCCGCCGTGAACGGCTGCTGGAATCGCACGAAGAAATTCCACGGGAAGAACTGGCCGCCGTGCGTGTGGCCGGATAGCTGCAGCGTGAAGCCGGCCGCCGCGGCGGCTTCGGCGGAACGCGGCTGGTGTGCGAGCAATACCTTGAGCGGCACGTCGCGAGGCGCGCCGGCGAGCGCCGCAACCGGGTCGCTGCGATGCGCGGGATCATGATGGCCCGCCGAGTAATCGGTGACGCCGGCAATCACGGCGCGTGCGCCTTCGTGATCGACCACGACGTGTTCGTTGAGCAGCACGTTCAGGCCGAGGCGACGGAATTCGTCGATCCACGAGTTCGCACCGGAGTAGTACTCGTGATTGCCCGTGACGAGAAACGCGCCATGCCGTGCAGTGAGCCGCGACAACGGCTGCGTATGTCGGCTCAGTCGCGGCACGCTGCCGTCGACTATGTCGCCGGTCACGGCAATCAGATCGGGCTTCAAGCGGTTCACCGCATCGACGATGGCGTCGACGTAACGCACCTTGATCGTCGGGCCGACGTGGATGTCGCTGATCTGCACGATCGTGAAGCCTGCGAGCGCGGGCGGCAGATCGTTGATCGGCACGTCGATCGTCACGACGCGCGCGCGACGGCGCGCGTTGAAGAAGCCGATCAGCGTCGAGATCAACGCGAGTACCGGCACGGCCGCCGCCGAACCGGCGCGCCAATGCGCGATCGTCAATGTGTTCGGCCAGATCGCATCGATGCCAAGCAGCGAAGCGAGCACGAGGTCGCGCGCAAACGTCAGCACGAGCAGCGACGAGAAGAAGCCCATTGCGGGCAAGCCGATCCACGCGAGCCGGTCGCCGAGCGGTTGGCGCTTGATGCGGCGCGCCATCATGCCGAGCGGAATCAGGAAGACCGAAGCGACGAGCCACAGCACGCACAGCCAGCGGCCGGCGGTGTCGATCGGCAGAGCGGGAATCAGGCGCACGCCGACGTAGAGATGCATCAGGATGCCAATCAGGATCAGGCGAACTAAAAACGATGAAAGACGCATAGAGAAGATCGAGGCGGGAAGGGGCGAAGGCGCAGCGGCAATCGGTTGACGGGCGACGCACGCACGGGATTCGCGAACGCGGCGAATCATTCTACCGGCATGTCCGAGCCTTTGCCGACGCCGCGAAAGTCGTGCAAATCATGGGCGGATCCTCGGCCGATCATGAGCGAAGCACGTGCCCTTGCGGCACGCGGCACATATGCCCGGCACCGCTTCGCGATATGTTCAGGGCATCTATCTCCACGGCACATCTACAGACACGGGCTCACTAAATACCCGACGACCGGCCATTCGTATGCCCACCCGCGCCGCATTTTAATGTCCAGGCAAGCTAATTAAATGGGCTTTGAATTGTATTCGCGCGTGGACTATTCTTGAAACAAACCAGTCTGTCTCCGGTCACGGCAGCGGCATTGCAAGGTCACGGCAGAGCTTGCCGCGTGGGTCGCGCGGGGCGGTCACGACTGGTTCTGTCGCCGGGAAAGAGATCGGTCGGGGGGACGCACCATGAAGCTGCTCAAATCGGGCCACCTGTTCCACCATGTGCACCACGCGCATCCTCATCATGTACATCGCGTCGGGCACGAGGGCAGTCACGTGATGCTGCCGCTGGTCGGCATCTCGCTGATGGCAATCGCACTCTACCTCGGCGTGCGCGACATCGACTTCTCGCAGTTGGGCAAGGACGCGCTGTTCTATGTGGTGATGGTGAGCGTCGCGCTCGGTATCGCGGGGTTGTTCGGTGCGGTCGGCGCATGGCTGCGCTCGAGCGGCGACGAAGCCGACGAAGGCTTCTGCTTCGTCGGCGCGCTGATCGGCACGGTGGTGTTTTATATCGCGATGATGACCTGAGCGAGGCCAATCAACGGTGCACGAAGCGCTACTCGCCCCGCCGTCCGCTGTGTCGTCGCTTTGCGCGCCGCACCATGCGCGAGACACGTCGTCCGCTCACAGCGACAAACGGCCATGCAACAGCGACATACCGCAGCGCGCCACAACACACGTGCTCACAGCGCACACGCTCACAACAAATGCTTCAACGCGCCTCGCGCCTCAAACAATCCGCGCCGCTTCGTCGAATGAAAAACGCGGGCTGCGCGGGAACAGCTTCGACGCATCCCCGTAACCGAGATTGATCAGGAAGTTCGCCTTCACGGTCGTGCCCGCGAAGAACACCGCGTCGACTTTGGCCGCATCGAAGCCCGACATCGGACCCGTATCGAGGCCGAGCGCGCGGGCCGCGAGAATCAGATAGCCGCCTTGCAGCGTCGAGTTGCGAAACGCGGTATCGGCAATCGCGCGCTCGTTGCCGACGAACCAGCTGCGCGCATCCGCATGTGGAAAGAGTTTCGGCAGATACTCGTAAAACGCCATATCCGTGCCGACGATCACCGTGACCGGCGCGGCCATCGTCTTCTCGAGATTGCCCGCCGATAACGCCGGACGCAGCTTTTCCTTGCCTTCGGGCGTCTTCACGAACACGAAGCGGCCCGGGCTCGAATTGGCCGAGGTCGGGCCGAGCAGCACGAGTTCGATGAGTTGGTGCAGCACGGCATCGTCGATCGGTTTGTCTTGCCAGCCGTTGTGCGTGCGCGCTTCGCGAAAGAGCTGATCGAGCGCCTGGTCGGAAAGAATCATGAGCCTGCTCCGTGCGAAGGAAAACGAGCCGGGGAAGGGCGCGGCATACCGCGTCGAATGACAGAGCAAGGCGCGGGCGTCGGCGGGCACGCGTTGTCGTCATGCTTGCCGCCATAATAGCCGGGGTTTTCATGCACCCGCCCGCATTCAACTCGAAGCCGAACTTATCGATGACGGATCTTTTCGACGACCTGCCGACGCCCGACGTCGACTGGTATCCCGACTGGCTCGCGCCGGCCGATGCCGCGCAACGGTTCGCGCGGCTGATCGGCGAGGTGGAGTGGCGCCAGGACATGATGGGCACGCCGGCCGGCCGTGTCGCGCTGCCGCGTCTGACCGCGTGGCAAGGCGAGCCGGATGCCGTGTACGTCTACTCGGGCATCCGCAACGTGCCGCAAGCGTGGACGCCCGCGGTCGCCGAACTGAAGGCCGCCGCCGAGGCGACGAGCGGCGTGCGCTTTAACAGCGTGCTGCTGAACCGCTACCGCAGCGGCACCGACAGCATGGGCTGGCACGCCGACCGCGAGCGCGAACTCGGCAGCCGGCCGGTGATCGCGTCGGTCAGTCTCGGCGTCGCGCGCACGTTCGATCTGCGGCACAACCGCAGCGGCCGCATGCAGTCGTTCTCGCTGAAGGGCGGCAGCCTGCTCGTGATGAAGGGCGACACGCAGGCCGAGTGGCGCCACCGGGTGCCGAAGGAGCCGGGCGTGAGCGGCGAGCGCATCAATCTGACGTTTCGCAGGATCGTGCCGGGAGTCGCGCCACGGTAATTCCGCGAATGACCGTGCGCCGACTCGATACACCGACCCGCGCGCTATACCAAAATTGATATCGACGACGCGAATCATATGATTGGACGGTTAACGCGTCGCACAGTACGCTACATCACGATCCGCGCACCGTGAGGGCCGCGAGGGCTGGACAGGTCGCCGGGTCGTCTACACAACAATCAGGAGACAGTCATGGCGAATAGACGACGTGCCGCGTGTCGCGCTCTGGGCGCGCTTGCACTTTCCGCGAGTCTCGGTGCGCTGACGTTGGCGACGTCCGGCGCTCATGCCGAAGGCAAGCAGATTACGCTCGGTTTCGCACAGGTCGGCGCGGAAAGCGCATGGCGTACGGCCAATACCGAATCGGTGAAATCGGCGGCGGCGGATGCCGGCATCAAGCTCAAATTCTCCGACGCACAGCAGAAACAGGAAAACCAGATCAAGGCGATCCGCTCGTATATTGCGCAGAAAGTCGACGTGATCGCGTTCTCGCCGGTCGTCGAATCGGGCTGGGAACCGGTGCTGCGCGAAGCGAAGGCCGCGAACATTCCGGTGATCCTGACCGACCGCAACGTCGACGTGAAAGACCCGTCGCTCTACGTGACGATGATCGGTTCGGACTTCCTCGAAGAAGGACGGCGCGGCGGCCGCTGGCTCGAGGAGCACTACAAGAACGACAAGGGGCCGATCAATATCGCCGAACTGCAGGGCACGGTCGGCTCGGCGCCGGCCAACGATCGCCATGCGGGTCTGATGGAAGTCATCAAGAACGATCCGAAGTTCAAGATCATCGCGTCGCAAAGCGGCGACTTCACGCTCGCCGGCGGCAAGCAGGTGATGGAAGCGTTCGCCAAGACCTACGGCAACAAGATCAACGTCGTCTATGCGCATAACGACGACATGGCGCTCGGCGCGATCCAGGCGATGGAAGAAGCCGGCATGCATCCGGGCAAGGACATCGCCGTCGTGTCGTTCGACGCAACCAAGGGCGGCTTCCAGGCGATGGCCGGGGGCAAGATGAACGTCGACGTCGAATGCAGCCCGCTGCTCGGGCCGCAGCTGATGACGGCCGTGAAGGACATCGTGGCCGGCAAGCAGTTGCCCAAGCGCATCGTCACGGAAGAGACCGTGTTCCCGATGAGCGTGGCCGCGGAGACGCTGCCGAAGCGTAAATACTGACGCGACATGGGCGGGAGCGCGACGGCGTTCCCCGCTCACCGACCGGCGCCGGACGATGCCACGGCCGGCGCACGGGAGGCGCGCAGTACGGACAGAGCGAACCGGTTTCTCCAGTGGTGCTACCTGACCGCCCGGGCTGCTTCGGCAGCGGGCGGTCTCTTTTCGTCGGCGAGCCCCTGAGCCTGCCGACCCACGCCTTGCCAGGCGAGCGAGGTCCATGATCCCATCCGCATTTGAAGCGGGGCAGCCGGACCGCGGCATGAATGGCACGTACCACACGCACGCACGCACGGCACGCTCAGTTCGTGGTGGACGCGGATCGTGATCGGCGCGCTGCTGTGCGCGTTCTGCCTGTTGCCGCGCCTGATCGAGCGGCATGCGAAGCCGATGCGGCGGCGGGGTGGCACGAGCGCGGTGGCTGGCGACGGCGAGGCTGGCGCGCCTCACTCCGCGTGAGGCCGCCGCCCGCCCGAATGCAAGAGCGACAGCAACGGCCAGCCGAGATTGACGCCGAGACTCGCCGCGACGATCAGCACCATGCCCGCGAGTTGCGGCAGCGACAGCGCGCGGTGATACACGAGCGCATCGACGACGATCGCGGTGAGCGGATACACGAACAGCAGCACCGCGATCACAGGCGTGCTCAGTTTCGGCAGCGCGCCGTAGATCAGCACGTACGACAGCCCCGTATGCAGCACGCCCATGCCGATCAGCCAGAACCATTGCAACGGGCCGATATGCGCGAGCGTCAATGGGGCGATGAGCGGTGCAATAAGCGGCAGGCACACCACGCCGACCGCGCACTGCGCGAGCGTCAGCAGATGCGGGCGCAACTCACCAAGGCTCTTCGCGATCAGCGTGACGCTCGCGTACAGCAGCGAGCCGAACAGCGCCTCGCCGAGACCGATCAGATAGCTCGTGTGGCCTTGCAGGTTGCCGCTGGCCGCGACGCCCGAGGCGAGCACGAGTCCGGCGAACGCGGTGGCGATCCAGCCGAGCCGGTCCGCGCCGAGCCGCTCGTTGAAAAGCGCCGCGCCGATCAGCACGACCCAGAACGGCTGCACATGAAACACGACTGTCGCGACCGCGATGCTCGTGCGATGAATCGCATCGAAGAAACCGACCCACTGCGTGACCATCAGTACGCCTGAAATCAGCGCAAGCGCGACCGTGCGGCGTGTAAACTGCGCGCGCGTGAAAAAGCCCTGCCATGCGCAATACGCGGCCAGCGACAGAAAGCCGAACAGGCAGCGAAAGAACACGAGCGTGAGCGCATCGAGTCGCGCTTCCTCGACGAACACGCCGAGCGTGCCCATCAGCAATCCGCCGCTCGCGAGCGCGAGCGCGCCTTGTTGACGTTGGCTGAGGGACATGCGAAGCGGCTCCATAGGGTCGTGAATCAGGGTGATGAGCCCGAGTATTGCGCCGCTTGCGGCCTCATCGCAAACGAATTAAATTGAGCAATCCCATAAGCTGGATTGATAAATCGTGAACCCTGAATTCGACGTCGATCTGTTGCGCAGCTTCGTCGCGGTCGTGGAAGCGGGCAGCTTCACGAAGGCGGCGGCGAGCGTGCATCGCTCGCAGACGGCCGTCAGCATGCAGATCAAGCGGCTCGAAGCGATGCTCGGCACGACGCTGTTCGCGCGCAACACGCGCAACCTGTCGCTGACGCGGCCCGGCAATACGCTGCTCGAATACGCGCGGCGCGCGCTCGCGTTGCAGGAAGAGGCGTGGGCGGCGATCGTGCGGCCCGAGGTGACCGGGCGCGTCGTGCTCGGCGCGCCGGACGATTACGTGTCGTCCTTGCTCTCGCCGGTGTTGCGGCGTTTCGCGACGCTGTACCCGCGCGTCGAGATCGAGATCGTCTGCGCGCAAAGTACCGCGCTTGCGCCGATGCTCGCCGACAACAAGATCGACCTCGCATTCGTCACGCGCGACCGCAAGCTGCGCGGCGAATTCGTGCGCAGCGAGCCGATGGTGTGGGTGGGCGCGTCGGCCGATACGGCGGTGCTGAAGGCGTCGCCGTTGCCGGTGGGACTCTACGAGCCGGGCTGCGTCGCGCGTCAGCACACGCTGGCCGCGCTCGAGGGCGCGCGTATCCGCTATCGCGCGGCGTTCAGCAGCGCGAGCCTGATGGGGCTCGTCGCGACCGTCGACGCGGGTTTGTCGGTGATCGCGCTGACGCGTTGCAGCGTGCCGCCGCGGCTCGCGATGCTCGGCGAGGCGCAAGGGCTGCCGAAGATCGCACCGCTCGAAATCGTGGTCGCGCGTAGCGCGAAATCGGACCGGCCGACCTGCGATTATCTGGCGCAGCAGATGGTGCAGGATCTGTCGTTGCGCTAGGGCGCGGTTCCGCGCGGACCTTTTACGCCGTGCCTTATGGGTAGCCCTTAAGGTAGCTCTTGCAGGTGGCGCTTTATACGCAGCCCTACCTAATCACGCGGATAAGCCGTCACCTCGCCCTCGACCGTTAGCCGTACCCGTTCCCCCGGCTGCGGACACAGATAACCGGGCACGCGTGCGCGTACCATCGTCCGCGTGGCGGACTGCAATTGCAGCGCGACGCTCGCGTCCTGCCCTTGAAAGATCACCTCGGTGACGAGCGCATCATGCGCGGCACCGTCACGCGCGGCTTCGCCGGCACGCAGCAGGCGGATCTGCTCGGGCCGCAGCATCACGTCGACCGCGCCATGGCCGCTGGACGCGAGCGGCGCGGCCAGCGTGAGATCGCCAAGCTCGCAACTCGCGCGGTCCTGCTGCGCCACGCCCGGCAACAACACCGCCTCGCCGACGAACGACGCAAGCTCGCGCGTCACGGGCCGCCGGTACAGCGCCTCGGGCGTCGCGGTCTGGATCAGCCGGCCGTTCCATAGCACCGCAACTTCATGCCCGAGCGACAGCGCCTCGGACTGATCGTGCGTAACCAGCACCGCCGTCGCTCCCGCTGCGGCGAGCGCGCTCGCGACCGCCTGGCGCGTCTCGACGCGCAGCGCCGCATCGAGCGACGAGAACGGCTCGTCGAGCATCACCAGCGTCGGTGCCGGCGCGAGCGCACGGGCCAGCGCGACGCGCTGCTGCTGACCGCCCGACAATTGCTGCGGCGCGCGCTCGCCGAAATGCGCCGGCAGACCCACGAGTTCGAGCAATTCGGCGACGCGATGGCGCGCGCGGCGCTGCGTGCGCGGCAGGCCGAACACGATGTTGTCCGCGACCGATAGATGCGGAAACAGCGCGCCTTCCTGAGGCACGTAGCCGATGCGGCGCTGTTCCGACGGCACGTGCAGACCGTCGCCGGCCACGCGCCGTCCGTCGATCTCGACGCTGCCGCCGTCCGTGCGCTCGAAGCCGCACAGCAGACGCAGCAGCGTCGTCTTGCCGCTGCCCGACGGACCGAGCAGCGCGAGCAGGGTGCCGCGCTCGACCGACAGATCGATGCCGTGCAGCACCGCGTGGCCGTCGAACGATTTGCGCAGTCCGCGGATACGAAGTTCGCTCATGAAAATCCGATGGAGTCCGAAGATAAAGGCCGGCGATGGCTCAAATGGTTCAAGCGCGCTCGCCGAGCAGGGCCGAGCGGCCGAACAGCGCGAACAGCAGTCCCGAGGCGAGCAGCGAAATGCCCGTGAGCAGCGCCGCGTACGGCGCGGCCGCGGCGAATGCCATCGTCGAGGTGTCGGCCCAGACCTGGGTCGCGAGCGTTTGCGTATCGAGCGGCGAGAGCAGCAGCGTCGCGTTCAGTTCGGTGACGACCGAGATGAACACCATCGCCGCCGACGCACCGAGGCCCGGACCGGCGAGCGGCAGGATCACGCGCAGGAGCGTTTGCGGCCAGTTCAGGCCGAGTGCGCGCGCGGTTTCCTCGAGACGCGGCTGCGCCTGCATGAACGCGGCGCGCACGCTGACGAGCGCGACCGGCATGAACAGGATCGCATACGCGACGACCAGCAGCGTCGCGCTCTGATAGAGCGGCTGCAGCGCATGCACCGCGAGCGAGACGATCGCGAGCGCGATCACGAGTCCCGGCACGCCTTGCGCGAGAAACACGCTGCGCTCGAACAGCGTCGCGCAACGCGTCGGATAGCGCACCAGCAGAAACGCGAGCGGCACCACGAGCAGCGTGGTTAGCGCGGCGGCGGCGAGGCCGAAGCCGAGCGACGACAGCGTCGCGTTCCACAGCAGTTCCGGCGATACGTCGGCGGGCGTGACGGCAGCCGCGCCCGGCTGCGTGAGCCAGAAGCCGATCATGCCGAGCGGCACGCCGAGCGTCGCGAGCGTGAGCAGCGCGAAGCCCACGACGACGATCCAGCGCCATGCGCCGAGTTCATAGCGCAGCACCGCGCGGCGCGTGCCGCGATCGACGCGCTCGTAGCGCGCCGCGCCGCGCACGCGAAACTCGAACGCGAGCACGGCGAGACAGATGACGATGAGCAGACACGCGAGCAGCGAGGCGCCGCCGCCGTCGAAACCGGTGCGGAATTCGGCGTAGATCTGCGTCGTGAAGGTACGAAAGCGCAGCAGCGTAAACGCGCCGAATTCGGAGAGCACCCCAAGCGCGACGAGCAGCATGCCGCCGAGCAGCGCGGGGCGCAGTTGCGGCAACACGACGCGCATGAAGCTGGTCCAGCGGTTGCAGCCGAGCGAGCGCGCGCTTTCTTCGAGCGCCGGGTCCATGCCGCGCAGCGCGGCAGCAACCGGCAGATAGACGAGCGGAAAATACGCGCAGGTCAGCACGAGGAGCGCGCCGTTGAAGTCCTGCAGGTTCTCGCTCAGCGACACCCAGGCATAGCTCGAAATGAAGGCTGGCATCGCGAGCGGCGCGGCGCACAGCACGGCCCACGCGCGGCGTCCCGGCAGATACGTGCGTTCGACGAACCACGCGGCCGCGGTGCCGAGCACCGCGCAGACGAGCGTGGTCGCAACGGCAATCAGCAACGTGTTGACGAGCAGTTCGCCGACGAGCGGCCGCCAGATCAGATCGAGCGCTTCGCCGATGCCGAAGCTCGCGGCACGCCAGAACGTAAACGCAATCGGCAGCAGCACCAGCAAAGCGCTGAGTGCCGCCGCCGCGAACAGACCGCGCGGCGCGCGCGAACGCATGCGCGCCGGAGGCGGGGAGACAGCCGGCGGACCGGCTGACAGTGCTTCGCTCATTTACAGCAGGCCCGCCTGACGCAGCAGCTTGCCGGCCTGGCTATCGTCGCCGAGTTGCTGGATCGTCAGCGCGGGCGGCGTCAGTTCCGCGAACGGCTTGAGCGCCGGGTCCGGCGCAACGCCCGCGTGCAGCGGATACTCGAACATCACGTGGCTATTGGCCATCAACTGCTGCGCGCGCTCGCCGACCAGATAGGCGAGAAACTTCTGCGCGCCGTCCGCGTTGTGCGCCGACTTCAGCACGCCCGCGCCCGATACGTTGACGAGCGCGCCCACGTCGCCGTGGCCGAAGTGATAGATCGCGCTGCGCGTTTTCGCGTCGCCGATCTCCGCATGCAGACGCGACCAGTAGTAGTTGTTGATGAGGCCGGTCGCGACCGCGCCGCGATTGACCGCGGCGACCACGCCTTCGTCGTCGTCGAAAATCTGCGAGTTGGTTTTCAGGCCCTTGAGCCAGGCAAGCGTCTGCTCTTCGCCCTTCAGCGCGAGCACGGCGCTCACGAGCGGCAGGAAGTCGGCGTCGCTCGGCGCGATGCCGACCTTGCCTTTCCATTCCGGCTTCGCGAGATCGAGCGCCGACTGCGGCAGTTGCGCCGGTTGCAGCTTCGCCGTGTTGTAGGCGAGCACGCTTTCGCGCGCGGTCACGGCAACCCATGCGCCGCCCGGCGAATTGAAGCGCGCGGGCACGGTCGCGAGCGTTGCTGCGTCGGTTTTGGCGAGCAGGCCCTTTTCCTCGAGCAGCATCAGCTCCGGCGAGTTCTCGGTGAAGTACACGTCGGCGGGCGAGGCCGTGCCTTCCGCGACGATCTGCGCGGCGAGCGCCGGGCCTTCGCCGTTGCGGATTTTCACCGAGATGCCGGACTGCTTCTCGAAGTCCTTGGCGAGCAGATTGACGACCTGCTCGTGCTGCGCGTTATAGAGCGTGATCGATGCCGCGTGTGCCGCCGACGGCAGCGTCGCGAAAGCGGTGAGCGAGAGCGCGGCCACGCTGCCGAGCGCGCGCAGGCGGGTGGCAAACCAGGAATGAGCCATGTTGCGGAATTCCGTTCTGATTATGTTGAGTGGGCCGGTCGCCAGGCGACCGGCGTGCTTCGTTTGCTTCGGATGTCTGATGGATATTGCGCGGGAGTCCGTGCGCGCATCACGTCTCGAACAGCCCCGCGCCGACATACGAACCCGGCTTCGCCCCCGGCGGCACGACGAAGATCGCGCTGCCGACGTGGGTCGTGAACTGGTTCATCATGTCGAACTTCGCGAGCCGTTCGTTGATCGGGATGAAGCCGCTACGCGGGTCGCTCTGGTGCGCGATGAAAATCAGCCCCGCGTCGTACTCGGTTTCCTGGCGCCATGGCGGCCAGCGCTCGATATAGAAGTTCGTGCCTTCGTTGTACGAATACGAGCGGCGCAGAATCTGCGCGCCGTTGTTGCTCGCCTGATTCGACAGACGCACGTGCGAGTTCTCCGGAATCACCGGATTGCCGTCCTTGTCCTCGGCCTTCAGGTCCACCGGGTCGAACTCGTGCTTGCTGCCGATCGGCGCGCCGCTGTATTTGTGGCGGCCGAACACCTGCTCCTGGAAGCCGAGCTCGGTGTTGTCCCAGTGTTCGAGCGTGATGCGGATGCGCCGCACGACCGTGTAGGTGCCGCCTTCCATCCACGGCGCGTCGTCGGTGGCGCGGGCCCACACGAACTGGTTCATCAGTTCCGGCTTCGCGGTCGACGGGTTGTTGGTGCCGTCCTTGAAGCCCATCAGGTTGCGCGGCGTCTGCCCGCGCGGACCCGACAGGAAGCCGGCCTGGCCCCAGCGCATCGTCGCGACGCCGTAGGCGTGGCGCGACAGCTGGCGCACCGCGTGAAACGCGACTTGCGCGTCGTTCGCGCAGGCCTGGATGAACAGGTCGCCGCCGGTCTTCTCCTTGACTAGCTGATCGCCGTTGAAGCGCGGCAGATCGACGAGCGCGGCGGGGCGGCGCGAGGCGAGCCCGTAACGGTCCTGACCGTCCTTCGTGAAGAGGCCGGGGCCGAAGCCGAACATGATCGTGAGGCCGTTCGGGCCGAGGCCGAGCACGTCGCCGGAATCGGGCGCGGCCTGGTTGTCGCCGGCGTCGCCCGTGGGCAGCGCGGCGGCCGTATTGCCCTGCGTGAGGCGCGCGGCCGCTTCGGTCCACGCGCGCAGCAAGGCGATCACGTCGTCGCGCTTGCCGGTGGTCAGATCGAGTGCGGCGACATAGGTGTGGCTCTGCTGCGGCGTGGTGATGCCGCCTTGATGCGCGCCGTAGAACGGCTCGACCGCGAGCTGCGGATCGGTGCTCTGCGCGTTCGCGGTGCTAGGCGCGGGCGCTTTGGCGAACGCGGCCTGCGAGCTTGCGAGGCCGGCGCCGAGCGACGCACCGGCCGCGACCGCGGCGCCGCCCGCCTTCAGAAAGCCGCGCCGCGACGGACGTTGCGGACGTTGCGGCTTTGGGGGTTGATCGTTTGTCATGGTCACTTCGTTTTCAAGAGGGCCGACGCGCGTGGCTTACTTCGCGAGCACCAGCGTATTCACGTCGTCTTCGACGTAGTAGAAGCCGTCGCCTTCCGGCGTTATCGCGATGCCGAACAGGTCGCCGTTGCCCGGCGGCGATTGCGCCTTGTCGGTGTCGATCCAGCGCGCGTAGAGCTGTTTGCCGCTCGCCGGATCGATTTCGACGACCTGGCCGTTCAGCGCGTTGGTCACGAGCAGATGGCCGTTGGGCGCGGTGGTCATCGCGAGCGGACGATGCAGCAGGCCGTCGGCGGTCAGCTGGCGGCCGACGCCCGCGCTCGTGTCGCGCGTGAGCGGATCGTCGATCTCGGTGATGCGGTTGCCGATCGCATCGGACACGTACAGCAGCTTCTGATCGGCCGACAGCGACAGCCCGGTCGGGCCGACGAGGAACACGCCCTTGTCGGCCTGCGCGCCGAAGCCGCTGCCGATCACGGTTTCCTTCTTCACGACGGGCGGCTTGTCCTGCGGCACGTCGAGGTCGAGGCGCAGCACGGTGGCCTGCTTGAACACGGGCGGTTCGCCGTCCGCGCCGCCGACGCCGAAGCCCGCGTTGCTGACGAACAGCGTCGCGCTCGTGCCGTTATCGACCACGGCCATGTTGCCCCACGGGTCGTTGATGTTCGGGCTCGAGATCGTCGAGGCGATCTTGCCTTGCGGATCGATCACGATCAGGCAGCCCGCGCCCTTGGTGCCGGTGGTGCCGTCGTTGCTCGGCGTGCTGCCGACGATCACGTAGCCCGACTTCAGCATCGTCATCGCGGTCGAGAGGCCGATGCCGCCCGGGCATTCCTTGAGGTCGCGCGGCACGGTCGCGAACACCGTCATCTGTTGGGTGTCCGGGTGATAGTCGACGATCGTGCTGCCGGTGCCTTGCAGGTTCGTCGAGTTGTTGAAGTTGCCGACCAGCACGTCGCCCTTCTTCACGGTGCCGGCGCTGACGGGCGCGACCACGACCGCGTACGGATTCTGGTCGCCGTTATCGGGCACGGTGTTGATGAGCGTCGTGTGGTGCTTGATGGTTTCGAGGAAACCTTGCGGCTCGGCATGGGCGGCGCTGGTCGTCACGAGAGCAGCAGCGGCTGCCATGGTGGTTGCAGCAGCGGTTGCGGCGAGCCGGGCCCGCGCGGCGCGCGGCGAAAACTGGCGCGTGGGATGGTTCACGATTGGGCCTCCGTGCATGAGCACAAAGCGTGGGTAGCGGTGAGGAGCGAAAGCATGGAAAGTGCGGGTCCGATTGCGTGTGAGTGCAGGCGTGTCTGAATGCCTGCGTGGAGAGAGGGCACGAGCGGCATCAGAAATTGATGAGGGTCCGTACGCCGACGACGAACGTATTGCGCAGCGGCTGCGTCGGATCGTTCGGGTTCTGGCCGGCGCCCGCGTTGAACGTGTACTGCGCGTCGGCCTGCAGTTGCCACCACGGATTGACCTGGTACTGGTAGGTCGCTTCGAGCGCGGTTTCGCTCGTGCGCACGCCGTACGGGCCGCCGTTGAATGCCAGGGTATCCTGATCGAGTCCGTTGACGTGATTGCCGATCTTGATGTAGGTCAGCGCGAGACCGGCGCTGTCGTTGTCGCGACCCTTGAACGGTGCTTTCAGCACGATGCCGAGGTTCGCCGCGAGGCTCACGAGGTTGCGGTCGCCGGGGGCGCCCATCACGCGCGCGAACACGCCGAGGCTGCGCGGCTCGTCGGGGTCCGGACGCCACACCATCTGGTCGGCGACCGCGTAGATGCTGTAATTGCCGTGATGGTTCGCGGCCACGCCGGTGGACGCCGGGTTCGCGAGCGACAGGCCGAGGTTGTCGTAACGCTGATCCGCGAAACTGTTCGTGTTGTACCAGACGCCGATCTTGTAGGTGCCGGGCAGGCCGCCGCCCGCGCCGACCATCTGACCGTCGGACGGCTGGTTGATCGCGTACTGCAATTCGCCGATCCACAACGCGCCGTTATGCAGGTTGAAGTTCGTGCCGCTCATGTTGCTGGGGTCGTTGCCGAGCGGGTCGCCCGAGTACACGCCGGCCAGCGCGGTCAACGACGGCGTGATCTGGCCGCGCACGCGCACGCCGAGCGCCGAGAGCGGATACGCGGGGCCGCCCGAGGGCAGGTCGTACGAGGGCAGCGCGGGCCAGCCGAACATCGTGTTGAGGAACAGCGCCGCGTACGAACTCACGATGAATTCCTGGTCCAGACTTTGCTGGCCGATCTTCACGTCGACGCGCTTGTCGAGAAACGACTGCTGATACCAGAGTTCCCACAGACGCGTCGCGTCGTCGGCCTCGATGCCGCTCGCCGTATTGAGCGTGCCGAGCTTGTTGGCGCTGAGGTTCGCGCCGTGGATCTGCAGCGCGCTCACGTTGAAGAGGCCGCCGGGCAGGCCGAACGCCTTCGAGGTGTCCATCTGCAGGGTGGCGGTCGTGAGGCCGTCGTAGTCGGCGCCGCGCGCGAGACCGCCGCGCAGGTTCGCGAGTACTTCGCTGGTTTCGGTCACGGTGAGGGTCACGCCGTATTTGCCGAGCCACGGACGCAGGCCGCCGATGTCGCCGAGCATCTGCTGACGGTTCCAGACGCCGGTCCACTGGTCGGTCTGGGCCGCCTGGATTTTCAGGTCGGCTTCGGGCGCTTCCGGGGTGGCGTCGGGACTGGTTTCGGCCATCGCCGTGCCGGCGTTCAGCGAGGCCCATGCGAAGGCCGTGCAGAGCGCGACGTGCCGCATCGAAGGCAGGCGCGTACGATGAGTTGCAGCGGGACGTGTCGAGGAGTCGCAAGGAGGACGCGCGTAGGCGCGGCGTCCGTTGAATTGGGCAAACTTCATCGAGATCCTTATTGATGTTGTTTCTACTGATCGAATCAACGTTGCGACTGCCCCGCGTGCGAATTCGCGCGATGTCCCGGGATGCCGGCGCAGTAGATGGCGTGATCGTACGTACTCGGATTTCAGGAGTCAATATAAATGAGAACGATTCTCATCAATATTACTGCGGTGTAATGCCGCTCTTTACGGATTGCGCCCAAAAGGCGTGACGGCGTAATGAATGAGGAATTAATGTGTAATTTAATCGTATTTATGTGGTCATACGAAACGTGCGCGAGCGCGCGATGTCGAAGCGCACGGGTAATTTGACAGCCAACGTAAGGAGAGGGAAATGAATCGACGCATTCTTCTGGTTTCATTGCTGACGAGCGGTGCGCTGCTCGCGGGCGGCGCGGCGCATGCGCAGATGAGCCTGAAGCAGTTCGGCCTCGGCGGCGGCGACAGTTCGACCGGCGGTTCGGCCGGCAGTGGGCTCGGCGCCGCGGTGGGCAATGCACTGGGCGGTAATGCCGGCAGTACTTCGTCGAGCGGCGTGTCGCAATTGCTGCAAGGCTATGTGGGCGCGAACCAGCAGGTGCTGAGCGGTCAATCGAGCCTCGCCTCGGCGATGGGCATGACGAGCGCGGCCGGCCAGGCGCAGCAGGCCGCGGGGCTGCTGAGCGGCGGCACGCCGTCGGTCAGCCAGTTGACGCAGATGGGCAGCACGCAGCAGTCGTTGTCGCAGAAGCTCACCGGTGCGTTCGCGAGTCAGGCGAGCGGCGGCGCGTCGGCGGCGCCGGTCGACAAGCAGGCGTTTACCGATGGGCTGTCGTCGCTCGGCAAGGGCGTGAGCCAGTATTCGAGCTTGCAGTCGGGGCTCGGCAGCGTCGGCCAGATGAGTCCGTCCTCGTTGCTGCAGTCGGGGCTCAATCCGCAGACCGCGCAAAGCGCGTCGTATATCGCGCAATCGGCGCCGGGGCAGTTGAAGTCGTTGACGTCGACGCTCAGTGCGGCCGTGCAGTTCGCGTCGAGCCATGGCATCAGCGTGCCGTCGGCCGCGACGGCGGCGTTGAAGGGCATGTAGCCGCGGCGGGAGGAAGCGGGTAGCGGGCGCGGCGCGGACATCGTTGCTTTCCGCTCGGCCGCGCCATGCCGGAGAGACGCAAAAAGCCGCTATGATCGTTTCATGAGGCGGGCCGCGTGTCGTGTGCTGTGTGCCTATGAGCATGCATCGCAACGTGCAGACAGGCGCGGCCCGCGCGTGCCGAACTCGCTCCTCTCTACCGGAACCACGCCGATGCCCCACGCCATCAATCTCGAACGCTACTTCGCGCGCATCGGCTACACGGGCCCGCGCGCGGCCACGCTGGAAGTTCTGCAGGTGCTTCACGGGCTGCACCCGGCAGCGATTCCGTTCGAAAACCTCAACACGCTGACGGGCCGCCCCGTCAGGCTGGACCTCGAAGCGATCGAGCACAAGCTCGTCGCCAGCAGGCGCGGCGGCTACTGCTTCGAGCAGAACTCGCTGTTCGCCAACGTGCTGATGCAGCTCGGCTTCAGGATCACGCCGATGCTCGGGCGCGTGCTGTGGGGGCGCGCATCCGATACGATTCCGCCGCGCACGCACATGGTGCTGCGCATCGACCTCGGCAACGACACATGGATCGCCGACGTCGGCTTCGGCAGCGTGACGCTGACCGAGCCGCTGCGTCTGAGCGCGGGCATCGCGCAACCGACGCCGCTCGGCACGTTCCGTCTCGCCGACGCCGGCCGCGACATGCTGACGCTCGAAATGCAGGAGCCCGACGAAAGCTGGGTGCGCGTCTATCGTTTCGATCTGCATCCGGTCGAATGGATCGATTACGAAACGTCGAACTGGTACACGTCGACCTCGCCGGATTCCATCTTCGCGCACAACCTGATCGTGTGTCGTGTGTTGCCGGGGCTGCGCGTCACGCTCTTTAACGATCAGTTGAACGAACGCGATGCACAAGGGCGGCTCGTGGCCGAGCGGCAACTGGCCAGTGCCGGCGAGCTTGCCGATTGTCTGCGCGAGCGCTTCGGGCTGAATCTCGAAGACCTCGACATCGGCGCGGTGTTCGAGCGCGTGCGCACGCGCGGCGAGGCCGCCTGACGGCGACGGCCCAAGACGCCTGCATAAGGAGCCGATCCAAGGGAGATATCGCCATGATCGCGCGTCTGATCCTGCAATCGCTCGCGTGGCTCGCGAGCATGGGCGTGCTGCTGTTCGGCGCGGCGGGCACGCTCGCGTGGCCGGCCGCATGGTGGTATCTGATCGAACTGGCCGTGTTGAGCCTATGGCTCGGCGTGTGGCTCGCGCGTCACGATCCCGCGTTGCTGGCCGAGCGGCTCGCGCCATTCGTGCAGACGCAGCAGAGCCGCTGGGATCGTCTGTTCATGGCCGCGGTCGCGCCCGCGTGGCTCGGCTGGCTGATCCTGATGGGCTTCGATGCGGTGCGCTTTCGCTGGTCCGCGCCGCTGCCGCTCTGGCTCGCGAGCTTCGGCGCGCTATGCGTGTTCCTCTGCATCTTCCTGTGTCGCTTCGTGTTTCGCGCCAATAGCTATGCGGCGCCGGTCGTGAAGATTCAGGCGAGCCGCGGTCATAAGGTTGCCGACACGGGGCCTTATGCGTATGTGCGTCATCCGATGTATGCGGACGCGCTGCTGTTCTTCGTCGGCACGCCGCTGTTGCTCGGCTCGTGGTGGGGGCTCGCGGCGTTGCCGGTGGCGGCGTTCGGCTTCGGTTGGCGCGCGGTGCGCGAGGAGCGTCTGCTTGCCGAACAGCTCGACGGTTACGCGGCCTATATGAAGCGCGTGCGGTTCCGCTTCGTGCCGTTCATCTGGTAGGCGCGCAGCGTCGAGTGTCCGGCCTCGCCGCCGAACCGGGTAAGATTGGGCCCGGCCGCCGGAGAACCGGCCACGGTGTACGACGTGTATTGCCGGCGCACGACCTATGAGGCTTGCAGTGAAAACAACGACACAGGCGCGCGGCGTGTCCGCCGTACCGGACGACCCGCACCACGGGCAGGACCACGAGCGGGAGCGGAACCGCGTCGGCCGCGGCCGCGATGCACTGGTCAAGGCGGTGCCCGCTTATGAGCAGATCAAGCGCTATGTGCTCGATCGCATCGGCGAGGGTGTCTGGAAACCGGGCGGGCTGATTCCGTCCGAAACGGAACTGGTCAAGGAATTCGGCGTCGCGCGCATGACGGTGTCGCGCGCGCTGCGCGAACTGACCGCTGAGCGCGTGCTTACGCGTGTGCAAGGCTCGGGCACGTTCGTCGCGGCGCAGCGTTATGAATCGACGGTGCTGGAAATCCGCAATATCGCCGATGAAATCGCCGCGCGCGGTCATCGCCATACGGCGCGCGTGCTGACGCTCGAACCGGGCGACGACGCCGAAGCGCTCGACGCGCTCGGTCTCGCAAACGGCCCCGCGTATCACTCGTGCATCGTGCACAGCGAGGAGGGCGTGCCGATCCAGTACGAGGACCGCTACGTCAATCCGAAGGTGTTCCCCGAATACCTGCAACAGGATTTTTCGGTCGAAACGCCGAATCACTACATGGTGCGGGTCGCGCCGGTGCAGCGCGCCGAGTTTCGCATCTACGCGCAAAAGCCCGACGCCCATGTGCGGCGGCATCTGATGATGGATATCGGCGAGCCGTGTCTGCTGCTATGGCGGCGCACGTGGGTCGTCGAGAACGTCGCGACCTCGGTGCGGCTATGGCATCCGGCCTCGCGTTTTCATCTGGCCGGGACCGTATAGCGCGGCGTTGTTTCAGCCGCGCTTCGCTGCGCATTCAGCCATTCGACTCAGGGCGCGGAGACCGAATCGAGCCCGGTCGAGCGGACCGTCTTCTGCGCCGCGGGCGACGCGAGATAGTCGAGCAGCGCTTTCGCTTCGCGCGGATGCGGCGCATTCACCGGAATACCTGCTGCATAGCGCGTGACCGATTGCACCGATTCGGGAATCTTGCCGACGAAGGTCGCGCCCTTGACCGGCAGCAATTCGCTGACCTGCTGGAAGCCGACTTCGTAGTCGCCGTTCGCGACGACCGAGGCAACCGGAATCTTCGGCACCATCTTCGCTTTTGCGCTCACCTGATCTTCGATACCGAGCCGCTTGAACATCTCGCGTTGAATATAGACGCCGCTCGCGCTGTCCGAGTAGGCGATCGATTTCGCGTGCAGCAGCGTGTTTTTCAGCCCTTCGATCGTGCTGATGTCGGGCTTCGGCGCGCCGTCGCGCACGACCATGCCGATGCGCGAATCCGCGAGTTCCACGCGCGAGCCGGGAATGACCTTGCCCTGCTTGATCAGATCGTCGAGTGCATAGCCGACCATAATGACGACGTCGGCGGATTCGCCACGCGCGAGCCGGTTCGGAATCGCTTCGGGCGATTGACCCATCGACGGTCCGAGGATCGTGTCGAGCGTGTTGCCGCTCGAGGCCGCGAACGTCGGCCCGAGTTCCTTGTAAGCGGCGGTGAAGCCGCCCGAGGTCATGACGCGCAGTTCGGCCGCCTGCACGTTCGTCGCGGCGACGGTGTTGCCGAGCAAGCCGGCGGTGAACAAGGCCAGAAAGAATTTTTTCATCGCGATGAGTGAGAGTACGGGTGGATGAGTGTGCGTGGAATGAAGGCGCAACGAAAGCGTGGCGCGGAAAAAGCGGGGAGGGCCGCGCGTCGCGCAACATGAACCATACCGGAATGATGGCGCGAGGAGAACCCATGTCATGCGGATGACGCGTTACGCATCGACGAGGCGGGGCAACACGGTGGCATAACGCAGCAGCACGACACAGCGGCACGACCAAGCGAAGCGACGCAACAGCGGCGAATTGAAACGCGCGCCGCGCATCGCCCGATGCACGGCGCCGATGACGGCACGCCAATGCGTGCCGTCAATGCGCGTTGAGATACTGCACGATCACCGGATAAACATCGACCGCCGCGTTCTTGCCGAAGATGCAGTCGATATGCCCATAGTCCGGAATCAGATGCCGTTCATACGGCTGCTCGGGGAACGCGCCGCGCAGCATGTCGTAGGTGAGTTCAGTGCTCTTCGGCAGATAGGTCTCGTTCTTCTCGCCGTGAATGAAGCCGATCGGCAGGCGCATACCCGCGAGCCCTTTCATGCCGTTCGCGCCGGTGAAGTACACGTCGTCGCCATGCGCATCGACGAGCTTGCCGGCCCGCACCATCGCCGCCAGATGCATGAATACGGCGACGTCGTGAATGCCGAACAGCTCCTGCAGGTTCGCATGCAGCGTTTCGTTGAGCTTCTGGTGTTCGTAGAGCAGTCCATACAGGAACGTCGCGCGATGGCAGACCGGATTGCCGCAGCCCTCGTCGTGATCGAGCGGATAGAGCCGCAGTGCTTCGTCGAGCAGGTTCGCGGGCCACGAATCCTGCTGCGTATAGGCGGTCAGATCGCGTATCCGCAGATGCTGCATGAGGTCGGGAATATGAAGCCCGGCCTTGATCCGTTGCAGCGTGCCGGGCACCGGATGCGCGGACACCTGCGAAATTACCGCCGAGCGTACGCCTTCGAGCCCATGCATCAGCGACATGCTCAGCGCGAGCCCGCCCATGCAATGACCGAGCACCTGCAGGTTCGGTGCGCCGGTCAGCGCGAGAATCTTCGCGACCGCGGCGGGAATGTCCTCGCGCGCGACCTTGTCGACATTGGTCGGCACGAGCACGCTCGGCAGTTCGATGCTCACGCGCAGATCGACGAGCCAGACGTCGAAGCCCGAGGCGCACAGATACTCGACGAGATTGGTCGGCGTCAGATCGGTCGAGAAGATGCGGCTCGACACGCCCGAGCCGTGAATCAGCAGGACCGGTTTGCCGGCTTTGCCCGCGGCCGGATCGACGTAGCGCGTGAGCCTGAGCCTCGTGCCGTCGGGTGTATCGAACCAGCTGATTTGCGGCGCCGGCGCGCGCAGCGTGCGCTTCGCGCGCGGCGGCAGCGCCGGATCGTAGAACTGCAACGGCGCGGCCACGCCGCCGTATTCGGTGAACAGCACGCCCGCGAAGAACCGGCCGAACTTCAGCGTCCATTCGAGGCGCGTTTTCAGATCGGGCGCGTGCGTGACTTCGAGCGTGCGCTGCTGCTTGAGGAAGTTTTCCGGCGTGATGATCAACCTCGCGGTGCCGAGCGGCGGCGCGGTGTCGTCGGCCGTCGCGCGGATGTCCGCGTAAAGCGTATTGGTCTGCTCCCAGAGATTGATCGGCGAAGTGCGCGTGATGATCTTCCTGCCGCTCAGATAGTAGGTGTTGCCCTCGGCCGCGTTGAGCGTCATGCGATACGTCATGTTGCGTTCGTCGACATCCGATGCGTCGACGACGAACAGGTTGAACGTGCCGTCCGTGATCGTCAGCGGTTGCGCGGACAGGGCGGGGCAGGTCAGCGTGCCAGCGGTGTGCGCGAGATGCTGTGGATTGCCAAGCATATCGGCGAGATCGTCGGACTCGACCGTGAGCGTGAATTCGATCGGGCTCGTCGCCGCCTCGCCGGCCACCTTCGGCGTGTAGGTGCCGACCATCGTCTCGGTGAAGCGCAGGCCGATTTTTTGCGCGGGCGGCGCGGCGGCCTCGCCCGCTTTCGCGTAATCGATCGACCAGCCGTGCGTCTTCGCGAGCAGCGCGCAATTGCGCTCGGCGAGCGCGGAGATGGTCAGCAGCGGATTCACGCCGAGCGACATCGGCATCACCGCGCCGTCCATCACATAGAGGCCGTCGTGTACCGCATTGCCAGCCGTGCCGCTGAATACGCGGCCCATATGATCGACTACGCCACGTTCCGCGTCCTCGCCCATTCCGCAGCCGCCGAGCGGATGCACGGTGACCGTGCGCCTGCCGAGAATCTTTGTCGAAATCGGATTGCGCAGATATTTGCCGCCGAGCGGCGCGGTGGCCTGGATCAGCACGTTCTCGATCGCCTTGAAGAGCGGCTGGCGTCCAGCGTTTTTCCACTCGATGCGCGCGCGTCCCTGCTCGTCGATCGTGATGCGGCCATCCTCGTCGTCATGCGCCATCACGAGATAGCTTTGCGTGTGGTTCAGCGCGCCGTGATACGGGCCGCGTATCAGGCTCTCGATGGCGCGCGCGTCGTAGGCGAGCCGCTCGCGCAGCGTCGGCGGTCCGCCCGGGTCCACGCCTTCGAGCGGCGCGACCGCGCCGAGCATACCGACCAGCGCTTCGCCGACCGGCCCGGCCAGCGAACCTTCCTCGATCACGTAGCCGTCCTTCGCATCCGGCCCGTTCTGGCGAACGTCGATGAGCCCGGTGATGGTTGGCCCGACCACGGGAATTTCGCCTGGCGCATGCTCGCCCCAGCCGACGCCGTTGATCGTGTCGCGGGTGTTGTACGCGAAGGCCAGCACGTCGCCGTTGCCGGTGAAGCGCCGGCCGAGCATGTCCGAGGTGCTCAGGCCTTCCTTGCGCGAACGCAGCAGCAGCGCGCTCGAACCGATCGTTCCCGCCGCCACGATGACGATATCGGCCAGCACGAACAGATCGGGCGCGCCGTAGCTCTCGCGGCCGAGTTCGACGAGCTGGAAGTTGACCTTCCATTGCTGCGTGTCCGGATCGCGCAGCACCGAATGCACGGCCGCGCCCGTGAAAATCTGTGCGCGGTGCGCGACCGCATCGGGCAGATAGTTCATGTGTGTCGAATTCTTCGCGTCGTAGTTGCAGCCCGAGTTGCAATCGCCGCAGCCGACGCAGCGCTGCTGTTCGACGCCGGCCGCATTCGGGCCCTTCGTGAACGTGACCGTGATCGGCGGGCGGCTGAAGCGGTTCGCCATGCCGAGCGCCTGCGCCGATTTTTCGAGCGCGTCGAGCTTCGGCAGCGGCCCAAAATCGGCAGGCACCGGCGACGGCGACAGCATCTTCCGCGCGAGCGCATAACCTGCGTCGCGTCCGTCGCTGTCGGCGCGCAGCGCGGCCGGCCAGCGCGGGTCGTCCCAGAGACGCGGATCGGCTTCGAGCGCGACGTTCGCATTGATCAGCGAGGTGCCGCCGAGCCCGCAGCCGACCACCGCATTGACGTCCTCGTTCACGTGTACTTCGAGCAGCGCGAGCGGCGAGCCGAGCTGCGCCTCGGCCGTGTTGTACTGGAGCTGCTCGCCGCCCTGCACGGGCGTGCGCGGGTATTCGCCGGCCATGAATTCGCGGCCGCGCTCGAGCACGCAGACGCTGCGGCCCGCGCGCGCCATGCGGCTCGCGGCGATCGCGCCGCCATAGCCGGAACCGACCACGACCACTTCGTAATGCCGTTGCAGCGCCGTCGGCGCGCTCGATAAGCGGTTCATCAGGACCACCTCGTCTGGAGTCGGATGCGGGGAACGGAAGCTGTGCTTCGGAATAAAGACGGCGCGCGGCAGCAGATTTTTTATCGTAGGTGGAATGGGCGCACAAAAAAAGCGCGCCGTGCAAGGCGCGCAACCGTAGCGTGCGACGTGTCGGGCGGCATGAGCGGGCGGTTTTCTTGTGGTTTGGCCGGCCGTGCGCTCATGCGCGGGTCCATCGCTTTTTATGTGGCCTGTTATGTCGTCCGTTAGGCGGTCACTTCATTCATTTCGCTGTCGCTCGATTCCGCGGCGAGCAGGTTCAGCGCGAGCAGGATAGCTTCGCGATTTTCGATGTCGATGGCGATGCCGAGCACGTCGGTGAGCCAGCGGCCGATCTTCGTGTTGGAAAATTCCTCGGCGCCGGCCGTCTTTTTCATCGTGACGCCGAGTTTGACGGCGCGATAGTGATAAGAGGGGACCCGATGCCGAGCCGCCACCGCCGCGAGCCCGCCCTTGCTTTCCGAGCACCAGCCGAGGCTGCCCGCCAGCACGATCCGTTCGGGCTCGTCGAGCCCTTCGATAAATTCGCGTGCTGCGAACCTCACGCACTGCTCGTCGAGACCGTATTGCAGCAGCACGCTTTGCACCGGATCTTCGAGTGCCTGGGCATGCAGATCGATTTCCTGCTCGATGCCCTCGTTTTCCATCGAGACGTTGCGTTGATGGCCGGCGCTGCGCAGGCAGTCGATCAGATAGCGGCGGAAATAGGCGCATACCGCGTAGCTGTTCGACGGCGCGCTGTCCGCGCAGGCGCTCGTTTCGGTGTGGCCGGGCGCGAGGCGCAGTACCTTTGCGTAGATGAACTGAGCGACCAGTTCTTCCTTGTCTTCGCCGAGCGCCTGCAATTCGAGCGGGTGATAGGTTCGCAACGCGCGCCGGACCAGTTCGACGATCGACACCATTTCGTCCGCGGACAGCCGGGTGCGTCTGCGCCACAGGTCGGGCAGGATCGCGTCGTCGAGTTGGCGGGCGAACTCGTAGCTTGGGACTGCGCCCATGGAAACCTCCGTCAGCGTGGGGACAAGGAGCGCGGTGAGCTTCGGCGGTGGGCCGCGAAGCGTTGGATGAAGCCTGAAATGCCGCGCTGAAACGTGAATGCAGTATGGTTCGCGGCAAGGCTCGCGCCTATATGGATTAAGTGTTAGCTGATGGGTAAACTGCCGGGTAAACCTTCTGACGGATTCCTTTCTTTTCGTCTGAAGAGTGGACGTACGTTCGGGGAAATGTCGCGCTCGCGAAGCGGGCGCATGGTGGGGATAATCGGCGCGTGGGCCATGTCGGGGCCGCGCCGTTCGACAAAGGAGACCGCGCGATGCGGGCCGACCCGATCCAGCGTGCCATCGACGAAGACCTCGTGCGCGTGCTCTATGCGCAAGATCCGATCGCCTTCTTTTCTCACTGGTTTTCGATGGCCGTGCTCATTGCGATCTACTGGCCGCAGATACCGTCGCCAGCGCTTTTTATCGCGTGTTTCGGCTTCTATGCGCTAGCCAATTGCGCGGGCCTCGCGCTATGGATCTGCAACCGGCGCTATCCGCAACTCGTTGCGCCGCGCGAGTGGATTCGTCTGCATGCGTTGCGCGGCGTGTTGCTCTACAGCGGCCCCGGCTTCGCGGTGTGGTTCGCGTTCCAGAGTTCGCAGGCCGATCTGCCCTTGCTGCATACCGTGATGCTCGTGACGCTCGCCGCCGGCGTCTTCATGTCGAATGGTTTCGACCTCCTGAACTTTTCGACCTCGATCCCGTTCCTGCTACTGCCGTCGATCGTGCTGCATTTCGGCTCGCATACGTTCGACCGCACGATTCTCGCGATCGTCCTCGCGTTTTTCTTCTGCGCGATCAACGTCTATGCGATGAGCTACCGCAAGCTGTTTCGCCAGGTCGTGCAGGCGCGCGTCGATCAGCAGTACCTCGCGGAATCGCTGGCGACGCAAAAACGCGTGGCCGAAGAAGCTAGCCTCGCGAAGACGCGCTTTTTCGCGGCCGCGAGCCACGATTTGCGGCAGCCGCTGCATGCGATCGGACTGCTCGCGGCATCGCTGAACGATCCGGCCGCGACGCCGGTGCAGCACGCGAAGACGGCCGGGCACATCGTCTACAACGTCGAGGCGCTGAACCAGCTGTTCAACCAGGTGCTCGATCTCGCGCGGCTCGAAAGCGGCGTGACCCAGGTGATCCGCCTGCATTTCAGGCTTGCCGAACTGTTCGAGCGGGTCGGCAGCCAGTATCGTCCGCAGGCCGCGGCGAAGGGGCTCGCGCTGCGCATCGCGCCGACCGCGATGGTCGTCTACGACGACCCCGTACTGCTCGAACGCGTGCTGAGCAACCTGCTGTCGAACTCGGTGCGTTACACCGAAGAGGGCGCGATCTGGCTTGGCTTGCGGCGCGCGGGACGGCAGACGGGCGGTTTTATCGAGGTGCGCGATTCGGGCATCGGCATTGCGCCCGAGGAGCACGCGCATATTTTCGAGGAGTTCTATCAGGTCGCGAATCCGCAGCGCGACGCGCGTCAGGGGCACGGCCTCGGGCTGCCGACCGTCAAGCGGCTCGTCGATCTGCTCGGCGGCGAACTGCAGTTGCGCTCGGCGCCGGGGCGCGGCTCCGTGTTCCGCTTTGCGGTGCAGGCGGGCGACGCGGCCGGCATCGTCGGGAGTCTCAACGATTCGGTGACGGGCGGGCCGGCGGCGCAGGAGCGGCGCGTGCTGTGTATCGACGACGACCCCTCGATTCTCGAAGGAATCGAAAGCCTGCTACGGCGTTGGGGGTGCAGCGCGTTCGGCGCGCGCGATGAAGCCGAGGCGCTGGCCGCGCTCGCGGACGGCTTCGTGCCCGATGCGGTGCTCTGCGATTACCAGCTCGCGAATCACCGCACCGGCGCGCAGGCGTTGGCGGCAGTGCGCGGCGCGCTCGCGCGCGCGGGTCATGGCAATGTCGCGACCTTGCTGATTACCGGCGATATGGCGTCGACGGAACTCTCGGCGCTCGTGTTGCAGGGCATACCGGTGCTGCACAAGCCGGTGACGCCGGCGCGCCTGCGGCGCACGCTCGAAATGCTGTGGCAGCAGGCGGAACTGGACAAGGGACGGCCGGCGGCGGCACCCATGTTGCGTGACGGTGCGGGGGCGGGCATAGACGGTGGCGAGGGCGGCAAGGGTGGTGCAAGCAGCGGTGTACAGAACGAGACAGCAACCGGCGCGGCCACGGTGAGCGCCGTCGCCGCGAACCCCGTCGCTACAAACTCTTCCCCGCCTCGAGCCAGCCGTTGATTACCGCAATCGCCGTCGCGCGGTTATGCACGCCGAGCGCGCGGAAGATCACCGACAGATGCACCTTGACGGTGCCTTCGGCGACGCCGAGATCGCGCGCGATCATCTTGTTGGTCCAGCCGCGATGCACGAGCCGCATGATGTCCTGCTGACGCGGCGAGAGGTTTTCCAGCAGATGCTGCTGATGCGGCTGGAGCGCCGGCATCCGCGCGGCGGGGCTCGGGATCGGCGCCTGAGCGGCGGATTGTGCAGCGGATTGCGAAGCGCCGCCATGGCTGGCAATGCCGGCGAGCGCGGCGGCCGTTTCCACCCCCGTGCCCGAAGCCGCGCCGGCGCAGGCATCGGCCGCTGGCGTATCGCGCGCGCCGAGCAGGCTCAGCGCTTCCATCGGCACATAGGCGCCGCCGGAGAGCACCAGCTCGATCGCCTTCAGCATCACGCTGGCGGGCTGCCGCTTCGGCACGAAGCCGAGCGCGCCGGCCGCGAGCACCGCGCGCATTTCGTCGGGCGATTCTTCCGCCGACAGCACCACGAGCGGCAGCGCCGGGTTCGCCTTGAGCAGCGCTTCGAGCGAGCTTGCGCCGCTCATGCCCGGCATATGCAGATCGACGATCGCAAGATCGTGATTGGCATCGGGACGCGCGGCGCTGGCGAGTGTTTCCCAGCTATCGGCTTCGTCGAACTGGGCTTCGGGATCGAAGCCGCGCAGCATGCCTTTGACGCCTTGCCGGATCAGTTCATGGTCGTCGGCCACAAGAAACTTCATGATGTCTCCGCGAGTCGGGCCTGTCCGTTGAGGGCTACCGCCGTTGCAGGATAGTGTGCTTCTGTTCTCGTGAAACGCATCATGGCCGGTATTCCGCGCTCGTGCATCAGGCTTGCGCGGCGTGCTTTCGTCCCGATACCCGGGCCGCGCTTCTGCGTCGCTTACCGTTGTCCGTCTCGTTCCTCTCCCTCGCCGGCATCGTTCGATGCGCTACCTGATGTGTAAGGCAGGGCTCTCGCGCATAGGTTCCGGCTTGCTAGGTAGACGAGCCGAGCGGGCCTTTTTTTAAGCGCTTTCGCGCGTGCCCCGGCAGGTTATGCAGGCCGGATCGACGCGCGTTCGCAGGCGGCTATCCGACTGCGAATAACGTTGCATTCATCAGAAGCTTGAAGGCGAAACCGAGCGACATCGCCCCGGCCACGCCGCCGCACCATAGGGCGATGAACCAGAGCCAGCCCGGCAGTCTGCGCGCGCGTGGCGCGGCGGCGCGGGTGCCGGCGGGGTCAGTGATAGTGATGGGGGTCGTCATGGCGCACCTTGCCTCGGAAGATCCAGTAACCCATCGTCGTGTACGCGACGATGACCGGCAGAATCACCGCCGCGCCGGCCAGCGTGAACGTCTGACTCGTGCGCGGCGCGGCCGCTTGCCATAGCGTCAGGCTCGACGGAATCGCATACGGCCACAGGCTCACGAGTAGCCCGAGGTAGCCGAGCAGCACGAGCGTCAGCGCGAGCACGAACGGCGTGTTGTGATGGCGCGCGCGCACCGCGCGATGCATGAAGAACGTGCAGATCGCGACGAGGAACGGCACCGGCAGCAGACGGTGGAAGATGCCGTCGTGGAACCAGCGCTGCGCGATGCCGGCGTCCATCAGTGGCGTCCAGAGGCTCACGAGCGCGATGAAGCCGAGCAGCACGAGCGTGAGCGGCCATACCACGCGATGCAGCCGGCGCTGCAGATCGTCCTCGGTCTTCGCGACGAGCCAGCAGCAGCCGAGCAGCGCATAGGTCGCGACGAGCCCGAGGCCCGTCAGCAGGCTGAACGGCGTGAGCCAGCCGAACGCGTCGCCGGCATAGGCACCGTCGATCACGGGGATGCCTTGCAGGAACGCGCCGAGCACGATGCCCTGGAAGAATGTCGCGCCGGCCGAGCCGCCGATGAAGGCGAGGTCCCACAGGTACTTCGTGCGGCGAGCCTTCGCGCGGATCTCGAACGATACGCCGCGAAAGATCAGGCACACGAGCATGAAGACGAGCGGCAGATACAGTGCCGACAGCACGGTCGAATAGACGACCGGAAACACCGCGAACAGCGCGGCGCCGCCGAGCACGAGCCAGGTTTCGTTGCCGTCCCAGACCGGCGCGACCGTGTTCATCATCAGGTCGCGTTCCTTTTCGTCGGGGAAGAACGGGAAGACGATGCCGATGCCGAGATCGAAGCCGTCCAGCACGACATACATGAAAAGTCCGAGCGCGATGATCGCGGCCCATACGACAGTGACGTCCATTTTCTTGCTCTCGAAGCTAAGGTTAGACAGCGTCGATCATCTGATCGGCGGCGGACAGCGGACGGCGCGCGGTTTGGGCGGGCGTCGGCCGGGCGAGGCTGTCGGGCGCGTCGTGCGAACCGCTGCCGGGCCGCGCTGGACCCGAGCGCATCAGCTTCAGCATGTAGTAGATGCCGGTGCCGAACACGAGGAAGTAGACCACCACGAAGGTCATCAGCGAGAGGCCGACCTGCTGCGTGGTCAGCGGCGAGACTGCCTGCGAGGTGCGCATCACGCCGTACACGACCCACGGCTGGCGGCCCGCTTCGGTCGTGACCCAGCCGGCCAGCAAGGAGACGAAGCCGCTCGGCCCCATCGCGACGCACAGGCGCTGGAACCACTTCGCTTCGAACAGACGCCCGCGGCGACGCAGCACCCAGGCCGCGAGCGACATCGCGATCATCAGCACGCCGAGCCCGGCCATGAGGCGGAAGCTCCAGAACACCACGGTCGAGTTCGGCCGGTCCTGCGGCGGGAATGACTTGAGGCCGCGAATTTCGCCATCCCAACTATGCGTGAGGATCAGGCTGCCGAGGTGAGGGATCGCGATCGCATAGCGCGTGGTTTCCGCCTTCATGTCGGGGATACCGAACAGGTTCAGCGCGGTGCCGCCTTTTTCGGTGTCCCACAGACCTTCGATCGCGGCGATCTTGGCCGGCTGATACTGGCGCGTGTTCAGACCGTGCTGATCGCCGACGAATGCCTGGATCGGCGTGAGGATCAGCAGCAGCCACAGCGCCATCGAAAACATCTTCTTCACGGCCAGATCGCGCCGGCCGCGCAGCAGATGCCATGCACCGACCGCCGCGACCACGAGCCCCGCGACGATGAACGCGGCGAGCGCCATATGCGCGAGCCGGTACGGGAACGACGGATTGAAGATGATCTTGAACCAGTCGAGCGGCACGACCTGGCCGTTGACGACCTCGAAGCCTTGCGGTGTTTGCATCCAGCTATTCGAGGCGAGAATCCAGAAGGTCGAGATCAGCGTGCCGACCGCCACCATCAGCGTTGCGCCGAAGTGCGCGCGCGGGCTCACGCGCTGCCAGCCGAACAGCATGATGCCGAGGAAGCCCGCTTCGAGAAAGAACGCGGTCATCACTTCGTACATCAGCAGCGGACCGGTGACGGGCCCCGCGAAACTCGAAAAGCCCGACCAGTTGGTGCCGAACTGATAGCTCATGACGACGCCGGAGACGACGCCCATGCCGAAGGCCACTGCGAAGATCTTCGACCAGAACAGGCAAAGATCTTGGTAGTACGCCTTACCTGTTTGTAGCCAGCGCCATTCGAGCACGGCGATGAAACTGGCGAGACCGATACTGAGCGCCGGAAAAACGATGTGGAATGAAACGGTGAACGCAAATTGAATGCGGGCGAGATCGAATGCCGATATTGCGGAGTTCATGAGCGTGAGGTGTGTGATGGCCGCGCGAGCGGACTACGCGCGTCGACTGTTGTCGGTGCGCACTGCGCTGGGCAGATGACGCAAGCGTAGGTGATCGAAGCAAATCGTGCTGCGCTGCGGCGTGCGTCAAAAAACCGCCTTGTTTTATGCGCGATACGCCGATGGGGCGCGCAAGCTATTGATGGGTATCAAGTTTTACTGATCGATGCACGTGCGCTGTTTTGCACGCCTCGACGCGCGCTGCGGCAATCGACCGCGCTGCAGCAGGGTGATTGGGCAACGTTTGGGCAAGGCCCGGGTTCGGTTGTGGTCCGTTTTCAACCGAGGATCGATCCGTCCGGCCCGACATCGCGGGCCGGCGAGCTGGCGGGAGGATTCTTTTACTTCTACGATGCACGTTGCCGAAGCCGTTTCATCCCCACCTGCCGACGACGGCAGACTTCAACCTGAGGAGTCAGTCGATGAGCACGATCAAGACGAAAGACGGTACCGCGATTTTCTACAAGGATTGGGGCAAGGGGCGCCCGGTCGTGTTTTCGCATGGCTGGCCGCTCACCGCCGATGCGTGGGATGCGCAGATGCTGTTTCTCGGCAACAAGGGCTTTCGCGTGATCGCGCATGACCGCCGCGGCCATGGCCGCTCGGAGCAGCCGTGGGACGGCAACGAGATGGACACCTACGCCGACGATCTCGCGGCGCTGATCGAGCATCTCGACCTGCGGGACGCGACGCTGGTCGGCCATTCGACGGGCGGCGGCGAAGTCGCGCACTACATCGGCCGGCATGGCACGGCGCGTGTCGCCAGGGCCGTGCTGATCGGCGCGGTGCCGCCGCTGATGCTGAAGACCGCCGACAATCCGCTCGGCCTGCCGATCGACGTATTCGACGGCATTCGCAAGGGCGTCGAAGACGATCGCTCGCAGTTCTTCAAGGACCTTGCGGTGCCTTTCTACGGCTACAACCGCGCGGGCGCGAAGGTGTCGCAGGGCGTGATCGATTCGTTCTGGCGTCAGGGCATGGCCGGCTCGATCAAGGGGCTGTACGAGTGCATCAGGCAGTTCTCCGAAGTCGACTATACCGGGGGCCTGAAGAAGATCGACGTGCCGACGCTCGTGCTGCATGGCGACGACGACCAGATCGTGCCGATCGACGCCGCCGGGCGGCAGACCGCCAAGATCGTCAAGGACGCGACGCTGAAGGTCTATCCGGGCGGCCAGCACGGCATGTGCACGACCGAGGCGGACAAGGTCAATGCCGACCTGCTCGAATTCATCGGCTCGTGAGCGCGTAATGGTGTGACGGCAGGCATGACGGCGCGGGGAGGATGGAGGGCGTGTCATGTTGGCTGTCCTCGCGATCGTCCTCGCGGTTTGCCGACTTCATCGACGGGCCGGAAACGCCCGTCATGGAGTAGGGAAATACTCACTTAGTTATATGATGTCTTATAAATATAAGACTCGTATCTCTTTGTTTTAAAAGGGATTGGCGAGCCTGAGATCGTTAAAATAAGGGTAAATGCCTAGTTGAAATCAACCCGGCCATCGTTGATAGTCTGTTATCGTACAACTTGAGTGTAGGGTGCGACGTAGTGCGTCCTTCACTCGCTTCCTCTGTTTTCCAGTTCGATCTCGCGCGCGGCGCAGTAAAGGAACCCCTATGAAGAAGATTGCCCTGAGTGGCGCCGGCGGCCAGCTCGGCTCCGTCGTTCGTGCCGCGTTCGTCGCGCGTGGTACTCCGTTGCGTTCGGCGGCGGGCTCGAAAGTGCTGACGCCGCTCGTCGAAGGCGAAGACGTCATGAACGGCGACCTGCGCGATCCGGCGGTCGTCGACCGGCTGCTCAACGGCGTGGACGTGCTGATCCACTTCGCCGGCACGAGCGTCGAGCGTCCGCTGCCCGAGATCATCGAGAACAATCTGCGCGGCCTCGTCGAAGTCTACGAAGGTGCGCGCCGCAACGGCGTGAAGCGCATCGTGTTCGCGAGCTCGAACCATGCGATCGGCATGTACCCGGTCACCGAACATCTGAGCCTCGACTGCGAAGTGCGCCCGGACGGCTTCTATGGCTTGTCGAAGGTGTGGGGCGAAGCGCTCGCGCGCATGTACTGGGACAAGCACGGCATCGAGAGCGTGTGCGTGCGCATCGGCAGCTGCCTCGAGCGGCCGACCGAGCCGCGTCAGCTCAGCACGTGGTTCGGCCATGAAGACCTCATGCACTTCCTCGACCGCTGCATCGAAGTGGAAGACATCGGCTTCCTGACGGTCTGGGGCGTGTCGGCGAACACGCGCAGCTGGTGGGACAACAGCGGCGCCGAGCGCCTCGGCTACCGGCCGAAGCAGAATTCCGAAGATTACGCCGCGGACGTCCTGTCGCGCCCGAATCCGCTCGACGCGTTTGGTCAGCGCTTCCAGGGCGGCGCGTTTGTCGGCATCGACTATTCGCGCAAGGATTGATTGGCGGTTCGAGTGGCGCTTGCGCCATGGTCGGTTGCCGCGGTGACGGTGGAATAGAGTGAATGGCAGTCGGCTCGGAAGAGTTTGATTGCCGATAGGCGGCGCCCGGTGGGCGCCGTTTTTTTTCGGGATGAAGAGGTTGGCTGCCGGGAGTGAGACATCTTGTAATGCCGTTGGTTTGTTACGGTGGCAATTTTGAGAAGAGATGAGTGAGAGAAGGGGCCGCTGGAAAGTCAGTCTAAAATTTTTAAAATATAAATTATAAATAACTGATTTTTCAGTGAATTGTCTTTAATGAGAGAGCTTATCGACCCGAGTTGCCAAGCGACGTAAAGGAGTGGAAGGAATTTGACCTTCACTGCAAAAAATTTCGAGATAAATAATTTGGCGGAAATGTTTTATTGGGATAGCTAAAAAGATTGATCGATACGGCAGAGAGGGCTATTATCGCGACCTTCCTTATGCTGAGGCAGCCTTGCTAACAATATGATATGAGCAACGCGTATTATTACGATGGGCACTGGGATTTGTCTCCTGCCGAGCTATTCATTTTTATTGTCATGCAAGAAGTCGGTGAGCGCCTGGGTATTGATGATATTGAATATCTGATACTGATGCTTTCTGGACTTAATGTGTTACCGACAAGAGCGAAGCCAGCAGGCGCTACACAAGGAACATCCATGGCATCGGTCATGTCAAGATCGATTTTTAGATACCAATTAAAGAAAAAGATACTGCCAACATTTACCCTGGAAAGTATGAAGACGTTCAGATGGGTCTTAACACACAAACTGGGCACCTTTGTTGGAAGGACCTTGCCTGGTGTGGGTTGGATTATGATGGCAAAGGATGTGTACGAAATTATGGATCATGCGATTATCAAATATAATCAGATCGTCAGATCCGAAGACAGGGTGTTTTGATGAGTGAGCGCTCATGGCTAGATTTAAGAAATTTCATCGTAGAGGAAGCCTGTTTTCCGCCTGATAAGCTAATCACCGAGGACATGAGCGTCGTATATTCATTGGGCCAGTGCGGAGATGATGCCAATGAATTCATGGAGAAATATTTCCTGACTTTCAGAGTGGATCGGGGAGACTATGAATTCAGTCGGTATTTTTTCATGGAAGGGGAGGGATTTATTTTTTATTTCGTTAAGAAATTTATCCTGCGAAAACCTCTGTCGCTGAAAAGAGAGTTGATGACGGTGGGCATGCTGTATAGAGCCATAGTCCATGGAAAATGGGATTGTGGGGTTTTGTCTGAGGGGCGATTTTATTGAAGATGATTAAACGGGGGAATACTCCATACTGGACACCTGTTGGCGGCCTCTGGCAGACGAGCACTTGATTCGGACACTGATAGAAAACCAGAGGTCCACTTATGTTTTTTTTGATAGCCATTCAACAGTGGTCATCCGTGTCGAGGTAGGGGCGTTCGATTTTTCGGTCTGCCTGAGCTCAAAAAACTCCCTCATTGCAGATAGACATGCTTGTGTCTTTAATTGCAGGTTTTTGGATTTTAAGATTTAAAAATTTTCTTCTTATTATAATTTCGAAGTGCCGATAATCTCAATAATCTTCCGATTTTATTGGGATGCCCTGCTCCTGGAAATATATGGCATCATCAGCGTCTAAATTTCAGATGAATAATTCAACAATTAATTGCCGGTCGAGGAGGGCAGGGAGTGGCATTGCATGGAAAATTTATTATCTATAACGAACCTTTGATGCGCGCACTCCTGCACACGTTCACCATCCCTGCTCGTAATTCAGGGATTCGCGCATATGGAACCATCGAGGTAATAGCGAATGGTGCCACTTGTCCGTAGATTTTTTAAGGTGGTGTTGTTTATCAGATTATTTCTTCTCTCTGTCCGCTATGTTCACACCTACCCATTGCCGATGACTGAGAGCCAGTTGGATTTCTGGTTCTCCGTTTCTGAGCGGTTTGGTATTCGTGACCCTGAGGACCTCTATGTCCCGGTTATGGTGATTATTGAATTAATCGTTACGATCTTCGCGGATATCATCATTATCAGGCTCTGGCGGCATTACTGGGCAAAGCGGGCCTGATTCAGCCCAAAACGGCGCTGCCGCAAACGAACAAAAGCCGCCGCGCCACCCCCATCTGCAACCAGGAGCGAACGCAGCGGCATAACAGCCAACCGCGCACCCAACCGCGCATAAAACGAAATCACACCAAACGAAACCACACCGTCCGAAATTACGCCGGCGTCTGCCCGATCTCGTGATTCGCGAGCACTTCGAGCGCACGCACCATCGCCGAGTGGTCCCACGCCTTGCCGCCGTGCGCAACGCATGCGTTGAAGAGCGCCTGGCAGGTCGCCGTGTTCGGCAGCGACACGCCGAGCGCCTGCGCGGTCGATAGCGCGAGGTTCAGGTCCTTCTGGTGCAGCTCGATGCGGAAGCCCGGATCGAAGGTGCGCTTCGTCATGCGCTCGCCATGCACTTCGAGAATACGCGACGACGCGAAGCCGCCCATCAGCGCTTCGCGCACGCGCGCCGGATCGACGCCGGCCTTCGACGCGAGCAGCAGCGCCTCGCCCACGGCCTCGATGGTCGCCGCGACGATCACCTGGTTCGCGACCTTGCACACCTGGCCCGCGCCGACCGCGCCGATCAGCGTGACGTTCTTGCCCATCATGTCGAAGAGCGGCTTGACGGTGTCGAACGTGCTCTGCTCGCCGCCGACCATGATCGTCAGCGAACCGGCCTTCGCGCCCACTTCGCCGCCCGAGACCGGCGCGTCGAGGTAGTCGGCGCCGCGCTCGCGCACGCGTGCCGCGAAATCGCGCGTCGCCATCGGCGAGATCGAGCTCATGTCGACCACGATCTGGCCCGCACGCAGCCCGTTAGCGAGCCCCTGTTCGCCGAACAGCACGCGTTCGACGTCGGGCGTGTCCGGCACCATCACGAAGATCACGTCGGCCTGCGCGGCCACCGCGGCCGGGCTGTCGCACGCGACGGCGCCGGCCTGGGTCAGCTCGCCGGGCACGCCGCTGCGCGTGAACGCGGCGAGCGGCACGCCGTTCTTCAGAAGGTTGGCGGCCATGGGCTTGCCCATGATGCCGAGTCCGATAAAGCCTGCTTTTTTCATGGAATGCTCCGGAGATGTCGTGGCGGCGGCGCTCAAGCCTGCCCCGCCGGTTTCTGCATGAAGTGCTTCTGAACCGACTGCGCGGCGCTCTTGAGCAGCCCGAGGTCCGCGCAGACCGCGATGATGCGCGCGCCCATCGACAGATAGCGTTCCGCATCCGCCTGCACGGGCGCGAGGATGCCGCTCGATTTGCCGGCTGCCTGCGCGCGCTCGAATACGTGCGCGATGGCCTGCTGCACGTCGGGGTGGTTCGCGTTGCCGAGATGGCCGTACGAGGCCGCGAGATCGGACGGGCCGACGAAGACCGCGTCGATGCCGTCCACGGCGAGAATGCGGTCGATCGCCTCGACCGACTTGCGGCTTTCGATCTGCGGGATCACGCAGACGTTCTCGTTGGCGATGGCGAAATAATCGGCGACCGTGCCGTAGCGGTTGCCGCGGTGGCCGACCGACACGCCGCGGATGCCCTGCGGCGGGTAGCGCGTCGAGGCGACGGCGCGCGCGGCGTCGTCGGCGCTGTCGACGAACGGCACGAGGAAGTTCGAGAAGCCGCTGTCGAGAAAGCGCTTGATGACGACGCTGTCGTTGGCCGGCGGCCGCACGACCGGCGCGCTGCCGCTGTCCTTGAGCGCCATCAGCTGCGGGATCAGCGTGAGCACGTCGTTGGGGGCGTGCTCGGCGTCCAGCAGCATCCAGTCGAAGCCGACCGTGCCCAGCAGTTCGGTGGCGATCGGGCTGGCGAGCGACGCCCAGCAGCCGATCTGGGTTTCTCCGCCGCGCACCGCGTGTCGGAAGCGGTTGGGCAGGGACTGATAAGGCGTGACGGCGGACATGCGGTATCTCCTCGAACTGCGATGGATCGGGAAAAAGCGGCGACGATGCGGGCGGCGCGCCGGGAAGCGCACCGGAAAACACGGCCACGACGGCGAAACGTGAAGTTATAAGTCGTCGTACATCTACGAGAAGATTAGCACCGCTATCTGTTCTTGTAACGGCCACGTAAACCCGAATACCCCGTCCAACAGGCGATTCGGGTTGCGTGTAGCCCCTGCAATGTTGTAGGATGACCTATATCTTTGGTCGTCATTTAAGGAAAGCTCAAATGCCTATTACCGGTGAAATGCTGATCGGTCGCCAAGCCGTGCGCGGCAGCGAAAAAGCGCTGCGCGCATTCAATCCCGCCACGGGTTCCGAGATTGCCGAGCCGGTGTTCGGCAGCGGCACCGTGGCGAACGTCGACGCAGCGTGCGAACTCGCGCGCGCGGCGTTCGACGCCTACCGTCAATTGCCGCTGACGGTACGCGCCGAGTTTCTCGAGCGTATCGCCGATGGCATCACCGCGCTTGGCGACGAGCTGATCGAGCGCGCGATGGCTGAATCGGGCCTGCCGAAGGCGCGTCTCGAAGGCGAACGCGGTCGCACCACGGGCCAGCTCAAGCTGTTCGCGCAGACCGTGCGCGCGGGCCAGTGGCTCACCGCCACGCTCGACTCGCCGCTGCCGGAGCGCAAGCCGCTGCCGCGCTCGGATCTGCGCATGCAGAAGATCGCGCTCGGCCCGGTCGCCGTGTTCGGCGCGAGCAACTTCCCGCTCGCATTCTCGGTGGCCGGCGGCGACACCGCCGCGGCACTGGCCGCCGGCTGCCCGGTCGTCGTCAAGGCGCACCGCGCGCACCTCGGCACGTCGGAGCTGGTCGGCCGCGTGATCCAGCGCGTCGCGCAGGAAATGGACCTGCCGGAAGGCGTGTTCTCGATGATCGTCGGCGCGGGTAACTCGGTCGGCGAGGCGCTGGTCGCGCATCCGGCCATCAAGGCGGTCGGCTTCACCGGTTCGCGCGCGGGCGGCACCTCGCTGATGCGCGTCGCGGCGGCGCGCCCCGAGCCGATCCCGGTCTATGCCGAAATGAGCAGCATCAACCCGGTGTTCCTGATGCCGAGCGCGCTGGCCGCACGCGGCGACAGCATCGCGCGCGGTTTCGTCGACTCGCTCGTGCTCGGCGCGGGCCAGTTCTGCACGAACCCGGGCCTCGCAATCGCGATCGACAGCGACGCGCTGAAAAGCTTCGTCGCCACCGCGTCGGAAGCGCTCGCCGCCAAGCCGGCGCAGACCATGCTGACCTCGGGCATCCACGCCGCGTACGAAGACGGCGAAAGCAAGCTGGCTGCAACCCGGGGCGTCGAAGTCGTGGCGCGCGGCGTCGCGGCAGCCGGCCCGACCCAGGCTTGCGCGGCGCTGTTCGTGACCGACGCGCAGACGTTCCTGTCGAACCCGGCGCTCGAAGACGAAGTGTTCGGCCCGGTGTCGACGATCATCCGCTGCAAGGACGAGCAGGAACTGCTGCAGGTGGCTGAGCACTTCGCGGGTCAGCTGACCGCGACGCTGCAAATGGACAGCGCCGACGTGGCGGCGGCAAAGAAGCTTGTGCCGATCCTCGAACGCAAGGCCGGCCGGATTCTGGTCAACGGTTTCCCGACCGGTGTCGAAGTGTGTCACGCGATGGTGCACGGCGGCCCGTTCCCGGCAACTTCGGACAGCCGCGCGACGTCGGTAGGTACGACGTCTATCGACCGCTTCCTGCGCCCGGTGTGCTACCAGGACTTCCCGGCCGAACTGTTGCCGCAAACGCTGGCCGACGGCAATCCGCTGGAGCTGTGGCGCCGTCGCGATGGCGAGCTCACGCGCGGTTGAGTGCGTGAGGTTGGCCCGAGTTGCTGATCTGACTGGCCTCTGATGTGCCTGCCTGGGCGGACTCCGCCTGGGCAGGGCGCCGAATAGGGCGAGAGTGAGGAAAGAATCGGGCGAGAACCGGGCGAGTCGCGGCAGCAAACAGCGCGGCAGCAGGCGGAACGCAAAAGCAGGCGGAACGCAAAAGCAGGACGAAAAAAATGGCCGGGAAAATCCCGGCCATTTTTTTCGCCTACGGCGTCAGAACCCGCAACGTCAGCTATTCGCGTCGCTCACTTCGTTCGCGCGACGCAGCCGCTCGCGGCTATTCGACAGATGCATGCGCATCGCCGCGCGCGCCCCTTCCGCGTCGTGCCGCGAGATCGCTTCGAGAATGCTCTCGTGTTCGAGATTGACGAGCGACAGGTACGAATCCGGATCGGCGCGCGCAATGCCGGCCGAGTCGAGCCGGTTGCGCGGAATCAGCGCGCTGCCCATCTGCGAGAGGATGTCGACGAAATAGCGGTTGCCCGTCGCGCGCGCCACCGAGATATGGAATTGCAGGTCGGCGTCGACGCTGTCGAGCCCGTTGTGACGCGTCGCTTCGATCGCGTCGAGCGCGGCGCGCATGCGCGCGAGGTCGTCCGGATTGGCGCGTTGCGCCGCGAGACCCGCGCATTCGGTTTCGAGGCTGATGCGCAGTTCGAGAATGGAGAGCACGTCGCGCAGCGTCGTGGCGGGCACCATGTCGATGCCGAGCTTTTCGCGCGGCGGCTCGAGCACGAAGCTGCCGATGCCGTGGCGCGTCTCGATGATCTTGCCCGCCTGCAGGCGTGAAATGGCCTCGCGAATCACGGTGCGGCTCACGCTGAGCGTGCTCATCAGCTGCGATTCGGTCGGGAGTTTGTCGCCGGGCTTCAGTGCGTTGGTCGCAATCTGCTCGGTAACATAATTGACGACGAACTCGGCAAGATTGCGAGCGCGTCGTGGCGGTGCCGCGGATGCCAGTGGTGTAGCCATCGAAAACGCCCCCTGATCGGAAAGTTGCAATTTAATTATACCGTCGTCTGACGACTGATTATATAAGCGCCGGATCGGTTTCGGCGAAGTTGTCGTCGATATCGGCGACGTCTGCCGATCGATCGGCGCACGCCGCGCCCGGATACGGGGCAGGGCGCCGCCCGCCGGGCGGGCGGAAGTACGATAACTGCTGTAAACGCGGCGGAGGCCGTTGCGCCGAGGCCCGAAAACCCCAGCCGCAAGACGACCGCCGCGCGCGGTGCCGGCTTTTGCGTGCCGTTCAGGCCGCCGTGTGCAGCTCGACGCGCCGGATGTCCTTCACGATCACGAGGTAGCTGAACACCGTCAGCAGCGCGTTCGCGCCGACGAACACCAGCGCGCCGTTGAACGAGCCCGTGCGCGCGACGAGGTAGCCGATCACGATCGGCGTGACGATGCCCGCGACGTTGCCGAACATGTTGAAGATCGCGCCCGACAGGCCGAGCGCTTCCTTCGGCGACGTATCGGCGACCACGGCCCAGCCGAGCGCGCCGATGCCCTTGCCGAAGAACGCGAGCGACATCAGCGCGACCACGATCCAGTCGGTCGAAACGTAGTTGCAGCCGATGATGCAGGTCGACAGTAGCATGCCGCCGACGATCGGCACCTTGCGTGCGACCGTGAGCGAACAGCCGCGCCGGATCAGCCCGTCCGAGATGACGCCGCCGAGCACGCCGCCCGAAAAGCCGCAGATTGCCGGCAGCGAGGCGACGAGCCCCGCGTGCAGGATCGTCATGCCGCGCGCCTGCACGAGGTAGATCGGAAACCAGGTCAGGAAGAAGTAGGTCAGCACGTTGATGCAGTACTGCGCGAGGTAGACGCCGAGCAGCATGCGGTTGCCGAGCAGCTGGCGCACGAGCGCGAGGCCGCCGGACGGCGCGACGTCTGCGGGGCTTGCCTTGCGCGCGCCGTTGACGAGGCCGCCGCCTTGCTCGATGTATTCGAGCTCGGCACGCGACACGCGCGGATGGTCGGCGGGATTCTTCATGAACTTCAGCCACGTGAGCGCGAGCAGCAGCCCGATCACGCCCATCACGACGTAGACCGCCTGCCAGCCGAACACGTGGGTGAGCCAGGCCATCAGCGGCGTGAACACGACCGCGGCAAAGTATTGCGCAGCGTTAAAAATGGCCGAGGCGGTGCCGCGCTCGTTGGTCGGAAACCAGCTTGCGACGACCTTGGCGTTGGCCGGAAACGCCGGCGATTCCGCCGCACCCATCACGAAGCGCAGCACGAACAGCGCGGAAACTGCCGCGCCGGCGCTGCCGAGCAGGCCGATCGAGCTTTGCAGCAGCGTGAACAGCGACCACGAAAAAATGCTCGCCGCGTACACGCGGCGCGCGCCGAAGCGGTCGAGCAGCCAGCCGGCCGGCAGTTGCGACAGCACATAGGCCCAGCTGAACGCGGAGAAGATGTAGCCCATGCGGATCGCGTCGAGGCTGAACGCGGCGCGCATCGCGGAGCCGGTGATGGACAGCGTCGCGCGGTCGGCGTAATTGAGCGTGGTGATCAGAAAGATCAGCAGCAGGATCGCGTAGCGGACTTTCGTGCGCGCCGCGGTGCTGGCGGGGTTGGCGGGACTGGCCGCGCGGCTCGTGTTCATGGTCGTCTCCTGAATTGTTTCCGGCCTGCGAGCGGCCTTCGGGTGCGCTGGCTTACCGGTAGCCAGAAACAGAAGCGCCCGGCGACGTTGCCGTGCCGGGCGCTCGTGACGGGAGCGCGGCGAGCGCTCCCTGTCGTACGGCCGCGAACGTTGCGCAAGCCGTGAGGCCGGTGCCTTACTGCGGTCCGAGCTTCTTGATCAGCGCGTCGAGCTGTTCCATTTCTTCCGGCGTCAGATCGGTCAGCGGTGCGCGCACCGGACCCGCGCTGTGGCCGACCAGCTTCGCGCCCGCCTTGACGATGCTGACTGCGTAGCCAGCGCGGCGGTTGCGGATCTTCAGGTACGGCAGGAAGAATTCGTCGATCAGCTTGCCGACCGTGGCGTGGTCGTCGGCGGCGATCGCGCGGTAGAACTCCATTGCCGTCTTCGGGATGAAGTTGAACACGGCCGACGAGTAGACCGGCACGCCGAGCGCCTTGTAGGCGGCAGCGTAGACTTCAGCGGTCGGCAGGCCGCCGAGGTACGAGAAGCGCTCGCCGAGGCGGCGGCGGATCGTCACCATGTTTTCGATCTCGCCCACGCCGTCCTTGAAGCCGATCAGGTTCGGGCAGCTGTCGGCGAGGCGCTCGAGCATGTCGGCGTTGAGCTTCGAATTCGCGCGGTTGTAGATGATCACGCCCATGTTCGGCACGGCCTTGCAGACTTCCTCGGCGTGCGCTGCGATGCCTTCCTGGCTCGCTTCGGTCAGGTAGTGCGGCATCAGCAGGATGCCGTGCGCGCCGTGGCGCTCGGCTTCCTGCGCGTAGGCGATCGCCACGCGGGTCGGGCCGCCCGCACCGGCGAGGATCGGCACCTTGCCCTTGCAGACTTCGGTGGCGGTGCGCACGACCTTCGAGTAGTCGTCGTGCGTCAGCGAGAAGAATTCACCGGTGCCGCCGGCCACGAACAGCGCCGACGCGCCGTACGGCGCGAGCCATTCGAGGCGCTCGGCGTAAGTGTCGGCGCGGAATTCGCCCTGTTCGTCGAAGTCGGTGACCGGGAAGGAGAGAAGGCCTTCCGAAACGATCTGCTTGAGTTCCTGCGGTGTCGTCATTTGAGTATCCAGGCGTCGGGATGAGTCGATCGGTAGTCGGGTCGGTCAGCGGACCCGGACCCGTGCTTGTAGAAATTCATTGGAACGTCGATTTCTTATACGTCATCGTACAACAACAAATCCGGTAACTCAACGGGGTTTTCACGGCATAATGCACGCCATAGGGTAAATATGGAACATTCAGGCAAAGTTTCATGTTGTAGGATGACGTATGAATGGCTGGCGCAGCAGGCCGACGGCGCCTGGACGGCGCCTGAATAACGCCTAAAGGATCGATGCAATGGAACAAACTCCGCTCTACATACGCGTTCACCCCAACGACAACGTCGCGATCGTCGTCAACGACGGCGGCCTGGGCGAGGGCGCGGTATTCCCCGATGGCCTCAAGCTGCTCGAGCGCGTGCCGCAGGGCCACAAGGTCGCGCTGGCCGATCTGGCCGAGGGCGACGAGGTGGTCCGCTACAACGTGGTGATCGGCTATGCGCTGAAGCCGCTGCCGAAGGGCAGCTGGATCAACGAGCACGTGATCCGCATGCCGAGCCCGCCGGGGCTCGAAGACCTGCCGATCGCCACGACCAGGGCGCCGGACATGCCGCCGCTCGACGGCTACACGTTCGAGGGCTACCGCAACGCGGACGGCTCGGTCGGCACGCGCAACATCCTCGCGATCACGACCACCGTGCAGTGCGTGGCCGACGTGGTGCAGCACGCGGTCACGCGCATCAAGGCCGAGCTGCTGCCGAAATACCCGAACGTCGACGACGTGGTGAGCCTCGGCCACACCTACGGCTGCGGCGTCGCGATCGACGCGCCCGACGCGATGGTGCCGATCCGCACCGTGCGCAATATCGCGCTGAACCCGAACTTCGGCGGCGAAGTGATGATGGTGAGCCTCGGCTGCGAAAAGCTGCAGCCCGAGCGCCTGATGCCGCCGGGCACGATTCCGATCGCGGCGGCCGCGGTGGTGGATGACGTGGCCGACGTCGGCGACGTCGCGCTCGACCAGAACGGCGACGTCGTGGTGCTGCAGGACGAGTCGCACGTCGGCTTCCAGTCGATGATCGAGTCGATCATGCGGATGGCCGAGGGCCACCTGAAGCGCCTGAACAACCGCCGCCGCGAAACCTGCCCGGCCTCCGATCTCGTGATCGGCGTGCAGTGCGGCGGCAGCGACGCGTTCTCGGGCCTGACCGCGAACCCGGCCGTCGGTTTCGCGACCGACCTGCTGGTGCGCGCCGGCGCGACCGTGATGTTCTCCGAAGTCACCGAGGTGCGCGACGGCGTCGATCAGCTGACCGCGCGCGCGGCCAACGCGGACGTCGCCGCGGCGATCATCCGCGAAATGCAGTGGTACGACGATTACCTGAAGCGCGGCGGCGCCGACCGCAGCGCGAACACCACGCCCGGCAACAAGAAGGGCGGCCTGTCGAACATCGTCGAAAAGGCGATGGGCTCGATCATCAAGTCGGGCAATTCGGCCATCTCCGGCGTGCTGTCGCCGGGCGAGAAGGTGCGCCAGAAGGGCCTGATCTACGCGGCGACGCCGGCCAGCGACTTCATCTGCGGCACGCTGCAGGTCGCCTCGGGCATCACGCTGCACGTCTTCACGACCGGCCGCGGCACGCCGTACAGCCTCGCCGAAGTGCCGGTCATCAAGGTCGCGACGCGCTCGGACCTCGCGCGCCGCTGGCATGACCTGATGGACATCAACGCTGGCACGATCGCCACCGGCGCCTCGACCATCGAAGAGGTGGGCTGGGAACTGTTCCGTCTGATGCTCGAAGTCGCGAGCGGGCGCAAGGAGACCTGCGCGGAGAAGCTCGGGCTGCACAATGCGTTGACGCTGTTCAACCCGGCGCCGGTGACCTGATAATCCGCTTACCCGCTGGCTTCGTCGGGGGGCGCCGGTTGCGCCGGCCTTCCCCTGTCTCCAGTTCAACCGATTCGCTCGCATCCCACGGGCTGATCTGATCGCACTCACACCAACAAAAAGACATGACCGATTCGAACGTTGACCGCTCCGCGGCAAAGAAACCCTTCCGCCGTCTGCTCCTCACCGGCGCCGCGGGCAATCTCGGCAAGCAGCTGCGTCCCGCGCTCGCCGAATGGGCCGACATCGTGCGCGTGTCCGACATCGCGCCGCTCGGCGAAGTCGCCGCCCACGAGGAAGCCGCCGTCGTCGACCTCGCCGACAAAGCCGCGGTTCACGCGCTGCTCGAAGGCGTGGACGCGGTCGTGCATCTCGGCGGCATTTCCGTCGAAGCGCCGTTCGAGGACCTGATCGAAGCGAACATCCGCGGCCTGTACAACCTCTACTCGGCCGCGCAGAAGCACGGCGTGAAGCGCGTCATCTACGCCAGCTCGAACCATGCGGTGGGCTTCCATCCGGTGACCTCGGTCGTCGACCTCGACGCGCCGCTGCGTCCGGACGGCATGTACGGCGTGACCAAGTGCTTCGGCGAAGCGCTGTCGCGCTACTACTTCGACCGCTTCGGCCTCGAAACCGTCTGCCTGCGCATCGGCTCGTCGTTCGAGCAGCCGAAGAACGCGCGCATGCTCGTCACCTACCTGAGCTACCGCGACTTCATCGAACTCGTGCGCTGCTCGCTGTTCACGAACCGCGTCGGCCATGCGATCGCCTATGGCGTGTCGAACAACCGCATCTCGTGGGTGGACAACACCAAGGCCGCGTTCCTCGGCTTCCGTCCGCAGGACAGCTCGCAGCAGTTCGAGCACCTGTTCCCGGCCGGCGCGCCCGACACGCGCTTCGACGATCCGACCCAGCAGTTCCAGGGCGGTCCGTTCGTGCTGGCCGGACCGATGGAGCCGAAGGGCGAGGCGCAATAATGAGCGCGACGGCCAATCCGAAGGTGGAGCGGCTCGAAGCCGCCGGGCCGCTGCCCGCGGCGACGGGCGAAAGCCCGGTCTGGCGCGCGGCGGAGCAGGCGCTCTACTGGGTCGACATTCCGGCAAAGAAGATCGTCCGGGCGCTCGTCGAAACCGGCGAGCGCAGCGAATGGCTGATGCCGGAGCAGGCCGCCTGTATCGCGTTCGACCGTGACGGCACGGTGCTCGCCGGCTGCGAGACGGGGCTGTTCGCGGTGACGCTGGGCGATGCGCCGGCGGTATCGGCTACGCCGGGCGGCGAGCCGCTGACGGCGACGCTCCGCAAGCTCGCGGCGCCGGTATTTCCGCGCGCCGGCATGCGTTTCAACGACGGCCGCTGCGACCGGCAAGGGCGCTTCTGGTCCGGCACGATGGTCATGGACATGGCCGCGGCGATTCCGGACGGCGCGCTGTACCGCTTCGACGCGAACGGCGTGCTGTCCGCGCCGGTCGTCGACGCGCTGATTACGCAGAACGGCCTCGCATGGTCGCCGGACGGCACGACGATGTATCTGTCGGATTCGCATCCGCTGCGCCGGCTGATCTGGGCGTTCGACTACGACGTCGAGACGGGCGAGCCGCGCAACCGGCGCGTGTTTGCCGATCTGAACCACCATGCAGGCCGTCCCGACGGCGCGGCGGTGGACGCCGACGGCTGCTACTGGATCTGCGCCAACGACGCCGGCCTGCTGCTGCGTTTCACGCCGCAAGGCAAGCTCGACCGGCAGATCGCGGTGCCGGCCGTCAAGCCGGCCATGTGCGCGTTCGGCGGCCGCGAGCTCGACACGCTGTTCGTCACGTCGATTCGCCCCGGCACCGGCGCGACCGAGCACGACGGCCATGTGTTCGCGGTGCGGCCCGGCGTGAGCGGGCTGCCCGAGCCGGAATTCGCGGGCCGGCTGTAATCAGGCTTGCACGCAGAAAGCGCCGGGGCGAAGTGCTTCTCCCGGCGCTTTTTATTTGAAGAGTTGTTTGTCCTGCCTTTTATTTGTCACTCATCGTACAACGTGTAGCGTGGAGACCACGAAGCTCTCCGTGCTTCGTCCATAAAAAAACCAGCGCTTCGCGAGACCCCCGCCGATCCTGCCTCTGCGCCGTGCCATCTGGCACGGCCTTGGTGCCGTGCCGCACCGGTCATTGCTACCGCATCGCTTATTTGTGCGGGTAAATACCGTCTGTACAAGTCAAAAACGCTTTTATAGACTTCGTATGTCGTCGTACAACATATAAGCCCAAACAAATGGCTTTCTGCGAAAGTCGGGCTGTCGTACTCAACACGGCGGCTTTCGGGTGAGCAGCAGCCTGGTTCGCGCAAGTTCGAAAGCGTGCCGACGCGATGGAAGCAAGGAAGTCGAGTTGTCAATGGAGTGCTGGGCCACCTGTGCCGGGGATCGTTGCACAGCCAGTACGGCAGGCGCCCGCATCTGCGAGGGGCGAGCGCATAGCCGGAGACGCATTAAAACCATGTCACATCCGCATTCGATGGGATGGTCAATTTTTAAGGAATGTCACGATGAACAAGAAGTTTGCCTCTTCCCGTGTTCCGATGATCGTCGCCGCCGCGGCGCTGGCGTTCAGCACGATGTCGGCTGAAGCGCGCGTGTTCCGCTCGGCGGACGTGCACGGCGACACCTTCCCGACCAACATGGCCGTGAAGTATATGGGCGACGAGATCAGCAAGGCGACCAACGGCAAGGACTCGATCAAGGTCTTCGGCAACAGCGCACTCGGTTCCGAAAACGACACGGTCGACCAGCTCCGCATCGGCGCGCTCGACATGGCGCGTATCAACGGCGCGGCGTTCAACGAAATCGTGCCGGAATCGATGATTCCGTCGCTGCCGTTCCTGTTCCGCGACATCGACCATTTCCGCAAGGTGATGTACGGACCGGAAGGCCAGAAGATTCTCGACGCGTTCGCGGCGAAGGGCATGATCGCGCTGACGTTCTATGAAAGCGGCGCACGCTCGATGTACGCGAAGAAGCCGATCAAGTCGCCGGCCGACATGAAGGGCGTGAAGGTGCGCGTGCAGCCGTCGGACCTGATGGTCGACGAAATCAAGGCAATGGGCGGCACGCCGACCCCGATGCCGTTCGCGGAAGTCTATACGGGCCTGAAGACCGGCCTCGTCGACGGCGCGGAAAACAACCTGCCGTCGTACGAAGAAACCAAGCACTACGAAGTGGCGAACGTCTTCTCGGAGACCGAGCACTCGATGACGCCGGAAGTGGTGGTGTTCTCGAAGAAGGTGTGGGACACGCTGAGCCCGCAGGAACAGCAGATCATCAAGAAGGCGGCGGTCGACTCGGTGCCTTACTACGTGAAGCTGTGGACCGCGCGTGAAGCCGACGCACAGAAGACGGTCACGCAAGGCGGCGCGACGATCATCCCGGCTTCGCAGATCGACCGCGCGGCTTTCGTGAAGGCGATGCAGCCGGTGTGGGCGAAGTACGAGAAGACCCCGCAAATGAAGCAGATCGTCGACGAAATCCAGGCCATCAAGTAAGTCTCGCGTCCCGGACGCAACCCGTATCGGCAACGTTTATGGCAGGGCGGCGTGAAGCGTCCCGCGGGAGAGCCCGCGGGCTTTGCGCCGCGCTGTGTCTGGCGCGTGCCGTGCACGGCGGTTGCGGCCGCGGACGTCTGCTGCATTTTCAAGACAGATTGGTCGTAAGAAGGACAGGGTCAATGAGTTTTCTAAAACGCCCAAATGATTTTCTTTTCCACGTGCTGCAGGCAGTAGCGTCGCTCGCGCTCGCCTCGCTGTGTCTGCTCGTGATTTATGGCGTGGTAATGCGCTACGTCTTTGCCGACGCGCCGGATTTCGTCGAGCCGATCGCGCTGCTGCTCGTCATCGTGATTGCGATGTTCGGCGCCGCGCTCAAGGTGCGCGACGGCGGCCACATCGGGCTCGACTCGTTCGTGCGGCGCTTGCCGCCGAAAGGCCAGGCGATCGTGACGGGCATCCAGCATCTTTGCCTGATCGCTTTCGCCGTGGCTGTTTTTTTCGGTTGTCTGGAAATGGCGGAAACCACGATGCAAGACCGCATTCCGATTATCGGCTTGCCAGAAGGGCTGCGTTACTGCATTCCGGTTGTCGCGAGCGTCTGCATCGCGATGTTCTCGGCCGAGCACCTGCTCGAGCTCTTCGCCAGGAAGCAAAAGTAGAACAATCATGGAACTTACCCTTCTTACCGTTAGTTTTCTCGTTTTCCTCTTTCTCGGGGTTCCGGTTTCGTTTGCACTGGGGCTGTCGTGCGTGCTGACGTACCTGTATGAAGGTCTGCCGGCGGCGACCGCGATGCAGGGCATGATCTCGGGGATGAACGCGTTCTCGTTCCTCGCCGTGCCGTTCTTCATCTTCTCGGGCGAGCTGATGCTGCACGGTGGTATCGCCGACCGCATCCTGCGCTTCGCGCAAGCCACCGTCGGTCATTTCCGCGGCGGTCTCGGCATGGCCAACGTGGTCGCCTGCACGCTGTTCGGCGGCGTGTCGGGTTCGCCGACCGCGGACACCTCCGCGATGGGCGGCGTGGTCATTCCGATGATGAAGCGCGAAGGTTATAGCGCGGCTTACGCGGTCAACGTGACGACGCACTCGTCGCTGGCCGGCGCGTTGATGCCGACCTCGACCAACATGATCATCTACGCGTTCGCGGCGCAAGGCGTGAGCGGCGTGCTGCACGGGCAGCGCATGAGCGGCGTGTCGATCGGCGATCTGCTGTTCTCGGGTCTGTTGCCGGTGCTGTGGGTGATGGGCCTCGTGCTGATCGCCGCGTACTGGCAGGCCGTCAAGTACGGCTATCCGCGCCGCCCCGACGGCTCGACTGAACTGCAGCGCTTCCCGGGCTGGATGGCGGTGCTGCGCACCTTCATCGGCGCGGTGCCGGGTCTGATGGTGATCGCGATCATCCTGTTCTGCGTGGCGCGCGGTATCGCCACCGCGACGGAAGCCGCCGCGATTGCCGTCGGGTATTCGCTCGTGCTGACCATCGTCGTGTACCGCTCGATGACGCTCAGCAAGCTCGCTCACGCGCTCGGCAAGGCCGCGAAGACGACGGGCGTGGTGCTGCTGCTGATCGGCGTGTCGAACATGCTGCGCTTCCAGATGGCCTATCTGGAGATTCCGGATGCGATCGAGCGCATGCTCGACGGCGCGACCTCGCTGCCGTGGCTGATGCTGCTGTACATCAACGTGATCCAGGTGTTCCTCGGGACCTTCGTCGACATGGCGGCGCACATCCTGATCACGACGCCGCTGTTCCTGCCGATGGCGATGCACAACGGCGTGGGTCCGGTGCAGTTCGGCATCATGATCCTGTTGAACTGCGCATTGGGTCTCGTGCATCCGCCGATCGGCTCGGTGCAGTTCATCGGATGCGCGATTGGCAATGTGTCGATTGGTGAAACTACTAAGGTGGCGTGGCCGTATTACCTCGCTATCTTCTCGGCCATCAATATCGTTACCTACGTTCCCTGGTTCTCGACCTGGTTGCCAAGTCTGATCAATGGCCACCCGGTGTTCTGATCAAAACAATCCGCTTTTCCACACTCAGCGGCGCTTGGCCCAGGCCGCACAAGAAAGTTTCTAACAGAGGAGTAAAAATGAAGAAGGCACTCGTCACTTCGGCCTTGGGGTTGGTCGCCCTGGGTGCGCATGCTCAAAGCAGCGTAACGTTGTACGGTATCGTCGATACGGGGTTGGGCTGGCAGAACAGTTCCACGACGCTGAGTTCCGGCGCGAAGCCGTCGCCGGGTGGCCGTTCGCAAGTCAAGATGATCAACGGCATCTGGGCCGGCAGCCGTTTCGGCCTGAAGGGTTCGGAAGATCTGGGCGGCGGCACCAAGGCCATTTTCCAGTTGGAAGAAGGCTTTAACAGCGCAACCGGCGCAGAAAGCACGTCGGGCCTGATGTTCAGCCGCCAGGCATGGGTCGGTATGACGAACGCTCAGTTCGGTACGCTGACGGCTGGTCGCCAGTACACGTCGTACTACACGCTGCTGTCGACGTACAGCCCGACCAACTGGCTGACGGGCGCATACGGCGCGCACCCGGGTGATATCGACTCTCTGGATACGCTGTACCGCGCGAACAACTCGCTCGTCTACACGTCGCCGAACTTCTCGGGCCTGACGGTCAGCGGTTCGTACTCGCTGGGCGGCAATCCGGGCAGCTTCGCCGCAGGTCAGACCTGGAGCGTGGCGGCACAGTACCTGCATGGCCCGTTCGGTATCGCAGCCGGTATCCAGCGCATCGACAACGCGGCAACCGTCGCGAACCCGGCGTGGAACTCCACGATGTCGAACAACGGCGCGCAAACGGCCGTGTCGGCGATCAACAACGGCTTCCAGTCGGCAGCGAAGCAGCAGCGCGTTGCAGTGACGGGCGGCTACGCATTCAACTCGCAGTGGGACGTGTCGTTCGCTTACTCGAACGTTCAATACGCTGCGGGTCAGGCGTCGCTGTTCCACGGCACGCAGATCTGGAACACCGGTGGCGCAGTGCTGCACTGGAAGCCGATCTCGGTGCTGGACCTGGGCGCTGGCTATAGCTACACCCGTGCAACGTCGTCGAACGGCATCTCGAACACGGCCAGCTACAACCAGTTCAACCTGTCGCAGTACTACACGCTGTCGAAGCGTACGGGTCTGTACGCGCTGGAAGCCTATCAGCGTGCTAACGGCCAGACGCTGGCAGGCAACGGCAAGACGATCATCGACGCAACCGCAAGCATCGGCGACGCTCAGAACGGTGCTCCGGCATCGTCGCGCAGCCAGGTTGCTGTTGGCGTCGGCATGGTTCACCGTTTCTAAGTAGTTACTGAAAACGTGGCGGCGATGTTGTTTTGCCGCCACGGTAAGCGTGTTTTTTAACGCCTTACCAGACCATGTTGCTGCGCGCCTTTGGCGCGCAGTTTTTTTTGCGCGGCCGCTTTTTTTCCCGGATTTTTCCTGTTGGTGCGCGCGCGGGTCTAGCTGGTCCTGGCTGGCTTCGCTTTCGCGCTTCAATTCGGCGACGTCGCGCCTTCGGCGTGACGCCATCGCTTCCAGGCTGCTCAGGCCTCGGTCTCCGACCACAAACGTCCCCCCGTTGCCCAGTTTTCGCGCTTCACGTCGGTGAGGATGATGTCGACCGAGTTCGGCTCGACGCCGAGCGATTCGCAGGTCGCCTGGGTGATCGCTTCGACGAACTGGCGTTTCTGTTCCAGCGTGCGGCCTTCGAAGAGTTCGATATGAAACGTGGGCATGGCATGACTCCGTTGGGAAAGGTGGTCGAGAGTGAAATGAAGCAGGGAGTGAAGCAGGTGGTGCGCATCCGCTCGTGCATCCGGCCGCGCCGCTAGTCGCGATAGCCGCGATCGAGCCGGTCGAGCTTGCGCAGCAGCGCGGGCCATTCGAGTGCGCCTTCGATCGCGCCGCCGTCGTAGAGCTGCTCCGCCGTGCGCGCGGCGATCGCCTCGTTCGGCACCACCAGCGGCGCGCCGCCTGTTTGCGCCTGCAGCTGGATCTCGCAGGCCTTGATGAGCGTCGCCATCAGCACATAGGCTTCGGCGACCGTACGGCCGAGCGTCAGCGTGCCGTGATTGCGCAGCAGCATCGCGGGTTTGTCGGCGAGATGCGCGACGAGACGCTCGCCTTCGGCGGGCGTGAACGCGAGCCCTTCGTAGTCGTGGTAAGCGAGCTGCCCGTAAAAACGCAGCGCGTGTTGCGACGCCGGCAGCAGGCCGGCCGGTTGCGCCGATACCGCGACGCCCGCGGTGTTGTGCAGATGCATGACGCAGAACGCCTCGGCGCGCGCCGCGTGTACGGCAGCATGCAGCGCGAAGCCGGTCGCATTCACCGGATGCTCGCTTGCGCCGACGATATTGCCCGCGATATCGATCTTCACGAGATTCGACGCGCACACCTCATCGAATGCGAGCCCGAACGGATTGATCAGGAAGTGGCCAGGCTCGCCGGGCACGCTCGCGGAAATATGCGTGTAGATCAGATCGTCCCAGCCGTTGAGGGCGGCAAGCCGGTAGGCGGCGGCAAGATCGACGCGGGTCTGCTGTTCCGCCAGCGAGAGCGGGCCGGATTCGGCGATGCGGCCGGCGGGGGAGTGGGTGAACGACATGGCTGACTCCGATCCCTCGCGGGAGGGGGCTGAAATGCGCGGCCGCGGCAGGCGCGAACCGGCTTGCGATGCTACCGCACAATGCCGGCTTCTGGCGATGCGCGGCAATGCGCGGGGCGGGCGCGGCGCCTGTTCTCGCCCCTGTGCCGATAACGGTTCTCACGGTGATGTGCGGGCGAGACCGCGCTTGAGCCACTGAACGCTCCACGTCGCGAGCACGAACGGCGCCGTCATGACCGGCCAGCCGGCATGCGCGGCCGCCGCTTGCAACAGTACCGACATCGCGACGCCGCCGAGCATCGGCGCGAAGCCGGCATCGCACAGCGCGAGTGCGGTGAGTATGCCGTTGAAGCCCGATAGGCCGGCGTCGAATGAAGCGGCGTCGGTGCCGGGCAGCAGAGGTGCGGCGCTCGCGAAGCCCGCACCGATGAGCGCATACAGCGCGTGCCGGCGTGAAGCGGCGGCGATGCCGAGCAGCACGCACACACCCGCCAATGCACCCGACGCAAAACCGGTTTGCGCGAAACCGGCGAGCACGCCGGTGCAGAAACGCAGCGCATCGAGGGGATGAACGGGCGGCGGGCTCGCGTGCCGCGTGCCGTCCGCGATAAACGGCAGCCATAGCCATGTGACGATCAGGCACGGGCTCGACAAGCAGCCGAGCCCCCGCGCGCGCAGCCATCGCGACCACGGTTGCGAAAGCCACGCGGTGCCGGTCGCGGCAAGAATCGCAACCGCCGCCGCAGTTGCCGGATCGGCGATGAAACTGAAAGCGGCGAGCCCCGCGAGCGCGCCATTGAAGCCATGCAGGCCGGCGCTCGTGTCGGGTGCGGGATGGCCGGCGAGCACGGCGCTCACGTTGGCCGCGCTTGCACCTAGCAGCGCCGCGCATGCGAGGCGCGGGTCTGCCAGCAGCCACGCGGCGATCAGGCAGGCGCCGGTGAACGCATTCGCTTGCAGCACGATCTGCCCGAAGCTGCGCAGCAGCGTGCGCAGCGGGGCGCCGAACGAAGGAGATGGCGCGACGGTATGCATCGGGGACGGGCGTGGTTGAGGAATCACGGCAAACCGCGAGCATAGTCCGGCGACCCCGCATGAGGCATCGCTGTGCGTTGATAGTGGCTATTTGTGCGCGAGGCTTTCCACGTCGTGCCCGATCCGCTTTCGCGCTACGATAAACAACCGGCGCGCGCCGCGCCGTTTCGCGAGGAGACAGGCGATGCGTGAACTACGGTGGGCCTCGGAAGAGGGCGACGGCATCGAACATCTGATGTTCGATGCGCGCGACGACGGCTTCGCGGTCGAGAGTGTCGTCGTCGGGCAGCGCTACGGCAAGACGTATGGGCTGCATTACAGGGTGCGCTGCGATACGCAGTGGCGCACGCGCCATGCGTGGCTGAAGATCGTCGGCGGCGGCGAACTGGAATTGCACGGCGACGGCGTGGGGCGCTGGCACGACGGACATGGTCTGACGTTGGGCGCGCTCGAAGGCTGCATCGACATCGATATCGCCGCGACGCCGTTGACGAACACGCTGCCGATTCGCCGGCTCAAACTGGCCAAAGGCGAGCGCCGGCCGATCGAGGTCGCGTATGTCTCGACGCCGGAGTTGCAGGTTACGCGCGCCGAGCAGGCTTATACGTGCATCGAGCCGGATCGCGAGTATCGCTATGAAGGCCTATTCCGCGACTTCACCGCGGATATGCGGGTCGATCGCGATGGCCTCGTGATCGACTATCCGACGTTGTTTACGCGCTTGCCGCGCGCGCGTTGAGCGTTGTGTCGGCTGTCGTTGTGCTTGTAGTTGCGGCTGCCGTTGCGGTTGCCGTTGTGGCTGTCGTTGCGATTATGCTTGCGGCGTTTTCATCCGCCGCCTGTATTGGCCGTGCGTCGACAAACCGCGCGACATGCGCCGCGATCAATGCGGGATCGCGCAGCACGACCCAGTGGCTCGCGTCGATCTCGGTGCGTTCGTAGGCGCCGAGCCATCCTTCGAGTCCCAGCGATAACGCCGGTCCGACATAGCGGTCGCGCAGCGGCACGATGAACTGTACCGGCGCATGCGCGTGACGTGCGCGCGGCCGCAGCAGTGTGTCGATGAAATTCGCGCGATAAAGATTGAGGCCGTTGATCGCGTTGCGCTTCTGCGCGGGATCGCGAGCCGTGCGTACGTGCTCGGTCGCACGCAGCCATAGCGGCCACGCGTATGCGCCGCCCATGCGCCACACGAGTTCCGGCAGCCACGGCAGATGAAAGAAGAAGATGTACCAGGATTTCAGCGCTTGCCGCACGCCGCTGCCGAACGGGCGCCGCGTTTTGCGCTCTGCCGTTGCGTGCGTTGCGCGTGCCGTACGCTCCGCGCCACCGCCGCGCAAATCGAGCGATGCGTGATCGAGGCACGGTCCCGAGATCGATGTATACGATGCAATACGGCCCTTGAACGCCGGATCGGTGACCGCTTCCCAGCTTTGAATCGAGCCCCAGTCGTGACCGACGAGATGAAACGGCTGCGCGCCGCAGGTTGCATCGGCGACCGCGGCGAGATCGGCGGCAAGACGTTCGAGCCGGTACGCGGCGCGCGTGGCCGGTGCGCCGGACGCGCCCGCACCGCGCACGTCGTAGGCGATCACCCGATAGCGCGCCTCGAGTTGCGCGCGCACCGGTTCCCACACCGCGGCCGAATCGGGATAGCCGTGCACGAGCACGATCGGCGTGGCGTCGCGCGGTCCGCTGACGTAGACCGCGAGCCGCACGTTGCCGGCATCGACCGACAGCGTCTCGCGCATCACGCGGCCGCCCGCACGCCGCGGCGCGGTACATTGCGCGCGACCGGCGAGTGCGCGTTGGCGGCTTCGACGGCGGCGACGAGCCCGTCGATCCGCGCGAGTTGCGAGCGGTTGTCGTGATCCCACGGATGGAAGCCGGGCCGGAAAAAGCTCAGCCATTCGCCGGCGATGCGTGCAAACACGCCATGGCGCGGACCGTACAGGTACTTCGTGAGACGCCACATGCCGCGCAGGTGTCCGCCGCGCTTGCGATCGGCGACGATGAGCCGCACGTTGTAGTCGAACACGATGAGCCAGAACGTCAGCGTGGTGGCGAGCATCGTGCCGGTGCGCAGCAGGTAGCGCCCGAGGCCGGGTTTGAGCACCGTATTCCAGACGTCGTACGAAACGGACTTGTGCTCGGTTTCCTCGAGCGCGTGCCAGGTCCACATCTGCGTATAGCCTTCGACCGAGCCGGCGATGCGCGTCGAGTCTTCGAGCAGCAGACCGGCCAGCATCGCCGTGTAGTGTTCGAGGCAGACCGTGATCGCGAGCTGATACGAATCGGGCAGTACCTTGCGGAATAGATTGAGCAGCCACCACAGCCGCTTGTCGAGCTTGTGCGCGGGCAGTCCCGCCTGTTGCAGCAGGTCGTTGTACTCGATGTGCTCGCGCGTATGCATCGCTTCCTGGCCGATGAAGCCGAGCACCTGCTTCTTCAGCTCGGGGTCGTCGATCCGGTCGCGATAGTTGCGCACGGAATCCATGAAGAAGCGCTCGCCGGCCGGAAACAGCAGCGAAAGCGCATTGAAAAAGTGCGTGACGTGCGAGCCTTGCGCGTGCCAATCGCACGCGCGTTCCGGCGGCAGATTGAAACGCAGGTCGCGGCGAACTGGCATCATGGCCTGTCTCCCTTGTGATCGCCGGCACGATGACGTGCCCGGTCTTGCCGATTGAGCGCGGCGTGACTAACTCGGTATCGTTGAGCGTATGACATCGCGGACCTCACGCGCGCTTGCCGTCTAGCTGCGCGGCGCGGCGCGCGCGTTTTTCGGCGACGCGCTTGAGCCGGCGCGTCTGCATCACGACGAGCGCCTGATAGGCGGCGGGCAGCGTGCGCGCGAGCCAGTCGGCCGCGCGCGCGTCGCGGCCGATCAGCACGCGCCGTCTGTTTTTGCGCACGCCGTCGAGAATCACGCGCGCGGCATCGTCGGCGCTCGTGATGAAAAATTTCTCGAAGTCGTCCTTACCTTGCTGTTCGTTCTCGACCATGAAGCCGACCATGTTCTGCGCAATCCGGCTCGCTTGCGCGATGTTGGTTCGAATGCCGCCCGGATGCACGCAGGTCGCCGAGACGCCGCATTTCATGAGGTCGAGCTCCTGACGCAACGACTCGGTGAAGCCGCGCACCGCGAACTTGGTCGCGTTGTAGCCGCTCATGCCGGGCTGCGAAAAGAGCCCGAACACGCTCGACGTATTGACGATATGCCCCTCGCCCGAACTCTTCAGATACGGCAGGAACGCTTTCGTGCCATGCACGACGCCCCAGAAGTTGATGCCGACGATCCATTCGAGATCGGCGTACTCCATGCCGTCGATCGTGCTCGACAACGCGACGCCGGCGTTGTTGAACACGAGATTGACGCGCTCGTGTTCGAGCGCGGTGGCGGCGGCCCACTCGAACATCGCCGCGCGATCGGCGACGTCGAGCACGCGCGTCGTGATCCGCAGCGGCGCGCCGACCACGTGCGGCGCGGCGGCCTGCGCGAGCTGAGCGGTGTCGGCGAGGCTGGCCGGATTGCGGTCGGCGAGCGCGAGATGACAACCCTCGCGCGCGAGCCGGATCGCGAGCGAGCGGCCCATGCCCGAGCCCGCGCCGGTGATCGCGGCCACTTTATCGGTGAAGTGCTTCATTGGTTCCTGTCCTCCCTGATTGCTGCGCTGCCGTCGTTATCCGTTCAGGTCGCTTCCGCCGACATCACCGCGGCGTTGCCGTGCGCAGGCGCGGGTTGCTGCATCTGCGCTGTGGCGCTCGCGGGATGAGTCGACTGCCTGATCGCCTGCATGCCCGCCTGTACGCCCGCCTGTACGCCCGCCTGTACGCCCGCCTGTACGCCCGCCTGTACGCCCGCCTGCGGCGCGGGCGCAAGCGCGAAGTAATCGTTCATGCGGAACGTGCTGGTGGCCTGGCGGAACTTGTATGCGAAGCCCGGCCACAACGTGGTGTTCTTGCCGGTCTTCGGATCGAGATACCAGCTCTCGCAGCCGCCCGTCGACCAGATCGCGTGATCGAGCTTGCGCTGGATGCGCTCGTTGTAGTCGCGCTCGACCTGCGGACGCACTTCGATCGCGGCGGCCCGTTCGGTCTTCATCGTCCGCAGCGCCTGCAGGACGTATTCGACCTGCGACTCGATCATGAACACCATCGAGTTGTGGCCGAGACCGGTGTTCGGGCCGACGATCATGAAAAAATTCGGATAGCCAGGCAAGGTCGTACCGAGGTACGCATGCGCGCCGTCGCGCCACGTCTCGACGATATCGACGCCGCCGCGACCGCGTACGACACCGGGTGGAAACGGATCGGCGACCTGGAAGCCGGTGCCGAAGATCAGGCAGTCGGCCGGATGACGCACGCCATCGGTCGTGACGACCGCGTCTTCCTCGATGCGCGCGATGCCGGTGGTCTTCACCGAGACGTTCGCTTGCGCTACGGCCGGGAAATAGTCGTTCGAGATCAGGATGCGCTTGCAGCCCATCGTGTAGTTCGGCGTGAGCGTCGCGCGCAGTTGCGCATCGGGCACCTGGCGGCGCAGATGACGCTCCGCGACTTTCTGCGCGGTCTTCATCAGCGAAGGATGAATCGCGAAGCCGACCGCGCGCGATTCGAGTATGCAGTACAGCGCCGAGCGCATGATCTTCTGCGTGAACGGCAGACGTTTGAACAGCCACTGTTCGAGCGGCTTCACCGGCCGGTCGGCCTTCGGCATGATCCACGGCGGCGTGCGCTGGAACAGATCGAGATGCGCGACGCGCGGCTGGATTTGCGGCACGAACTGGATCGCGCTCGCACCGGTGCCGATCACGGCGACGCGTTTGCCTTCGAGCGCATAGTCGTGATCCCAGTGCTGCGAATGAAACGCCTTGCCCTTGAAGTTTTCGATGCCGGGAATATCGGGCAGCGCCGCGCGCGACAGGCCGCCCATGCCCGAGATCAGCACGCGCGCCGACCATTGCTGGCCGTTTGCGAAAGTCAGCTGCCAGCGGTGGCGCGTTTCGTCGTAGATCGCGCTCGCGAGTTCATGGCCGAAGCGCAGATGACGCTCGACGCCGAAGCGCCGCGTGCAGTCTTCGAGGTACGCGCGAATTTCGGGCTGGCGCGCGAACATGCGGCTCCAGTGCGGATTCGGCGCGAACGAAAACGAATAGACGTGCGATTGGACGTCGCACGCGCAGCCGGGGTAGTGGTTGTCGCGCCAGGTGCCGCCGACCGAGCCGGCCTTCTCGGCGATGACGAAATCGGTGATGCCGGCCTGGCGCAGGCGGATCGCCATGCCGAGGCCCGCGAAGCCGGAGCCGATGATCGCGATGTCCGTGTGGACCAGCGCTGTATCGAGAGGCGCGCGCGGTTCGGGCGGCGCGTCGTCGTGGGACATCGTGCGGGCGTTCATCCGATCCGTCTCCTTTTTACGCTATTAACTGTTACATTGATTGATGTAACAATAGAGGCTGAGAACGAAGGATGCAAGATGCCGGTTAGACGGCGGGCTCTAGGGTGGGGGCGCGGTGCGAGATGCGCCCGGCGTAGGCGGCGAGGCGCGTGACGGTGTGGGGTGGCGTTGGCCGGTGCCGGGCCTGGATTGCGGTTGCGGCGGGACTGAGTTGCGCCTCGCCAATGCTGGAAGCCGGCGAGGCCGTTTCGCAAAGCGGTGTGGGTGCCCGGCTTACTTCTTCGTCTTACTTTTTTTCTGCGCCGCGCGTTTTGCCGTTTCGCCGTCCGCGGAGTGGCCGAGCTTCTTTTCCATGATTGCGGCGACGCGGTCGCCGAGATAATCGCCGGAAGCTTCTTCGAGCGCGCGGTTCATTTCGCTTTCGACGAGCACGCTCGCCAGCGGCCGCAAGCGCCAGATCGCGTCGACGAGCGCGGGTACGTCGGCGGGCGGCGGCAGCGCATCGGCTTCATAGCGGTCGAGCTGACGCACGACCAGATCGACGAGCGCTTTCGCGACCGCGTTGAAATGCGGCCGCGCGATGCTCACCGCGTCGAGCAGGTCGGTGAGCGGGATGCCTTCCTTCGCCATCGTCGCGCCCGCGGCGAGCGCGGTCGGATTGGCAGAGACGAAAGACAGGCCATTGCGTTCGAGCAGCCCGAGCTCGACCGCTTTCGCGAGCGCGCTCGGCGAGGCTTTGTCGCCGAACATCTGCACCAGCTCGATCAGCGAATATTTTTTCGGCCGCTCGCGCGACCAGCGTCCGCCAATGGCGGTTTCGAGCCCGAGGATCGAGCGCAGGTCGTGACCCTCGTCGACGGCCTTGATGAGGTCCTGGATGTTCGCAAGCGTGTAGCCGCGCGCGAGCAGATGGTTGATGAGCTTCAGACGCGAGACGTGCGTGTCGTCGTACACGCCGACGCGGCCGCGCTTTTCCGGCGGCGCGAGCAGACCGCGATCCTGATAGGCGCGCACGTTGCGCACGGTCGTGTCGCTGACGCGCGCGAGTTCGTCGACGGTGTATTCGTTGCGCGGCGACGCGCTTGCCGGATGGCTGGAACCGGCGGGCGCGGGCGGGGCGGAAGGCGGCGTGTTCGGCATGCCCGGATTTTAACGCGGCAGCGCCGCGCGCCACCAGCGCGCGGGCCAGGTAGCGCGGCTCGCCTCATGGGTTCGCCCCGGAGGCTCGCATCAGCCGCTGATCGCGTCGTCGGGGGCGCTCGAAGCGCCGCGGCCGAGCGTGTGCTGCATCAGCGTCGTATCGAGCCAGCGGCCGTGTTTGTAGCCGACCGCCTTCAGCGTGCCGGTCAACTCGAAGCCGAGCTGGCTGTGTAAAGACAGGGAGCCGCCGCTGCCGCCATCGGCGATTACCGCGATCATCTGGCGCCACGGCCCGCTTTCGCAGCGTTCGATCAGCGCCTGCAGCAGCACACGCCCGAGGCCGCGTCCGCGATAGGCGTCGCTCACGTAGATCGAGTCCTCGATCGTGTTGCGATAGGCGGCGCGCGGGCGATACAGCGTGGCGTAGCAATAGCCGGCCACCTCGCCGTCGAGTTCCGCGACCATGTACGGCAGGCCGTGACCGCGCACCGACGCGAGCCGCATGCGCAGTTCGTCGACCGACGGCGGCGTTTCCTCGAACGAAGCGACGCCGGTCAGCACGTGGTGCGCGTAGATGGCCTGGATCGCGGGGAGATCGGCCTCGGTGGCGTCGCGAATCCGTGGCGTGCCGGGTGAGCCTGGGTTGGCAGTAGTGGGCGGGGACGTGGATCGGGTCGGGCTCATGAGCGTTCCTGGCGTGTTGCCGGCAAAGATTTCGACTATGCCTGCCGCGCGAGCAGATTTGAAGCGGGTCAAAAATCCCCGCTATGCGTGGGAGCGTACGAGAGCCGAGGCCTCAAAGATCGAACTGATCGAATTCGCTCTGCAATTCGCGGTTGCGCGCGACGCGCTCGTCGATGGCCGGCCCGAGCCGCTCCACCACGGCCGAGATCAGCAGATTGAACAGGCACGTGAGCGGTGCGAGCGAATCCCAGAACTGGCCGACGTCGGTCTTCACCTGCAGAAGATCGCCCTCGAAATCGCGCGCCCACGGGCAGTAAATGTCGGTGACGAGCGCGAAGGGCAGGCCGCGGCGCGAGGCGGCTTCGCAATAGCGGCGCGCGATGGCCGAGTACGCGCGCGTGTCGGTGACGATCAGATACGGTGCGTTGAATTCCGAGTTCAGCGAATCGACGTAGGAGCCCGACATGCCGTCGGAATAGAACACGCGCGGGCGGATGTATTCGAGGTAGCTGTAGAACGCATTGCCGATGCCGCGCGTCGACTGGATGCCGAGAATGTAAATGGCCTCGGCATGCGCGATGCGTTCGGCGACGCGCGCGAACACCGGCGAGCGCGCGAGTTCGTACACATGCTGGATCGCGCCGATTTCGAGTTCGAGCGATTGCGCGAGCGTCGCGTCGCGCGCAGACGAAGCGCCGGCATCGCCGGCGGCGGGCGTGCCGCCTTGCGCGTGAGCGGCTTCGTGCGTGCCGCGGCGGAACGCATCGAGCCGGTCGGTGATGAGCCACGGACGTTGCTGTGTGGTGCCGCGCAGTTCGCGCTTGAGATCGTCGAGATTGCGGTAGCCGATGCTGCGCAGAAAGCGGCCGACGGAGATGCCGCTCGTGCCGGCTTGCTGCGCGATCTGGTCAGCGGTCTCGAGGCCGAGCCGGTCGAGGTTCGCGAGCATGTAGCTGGCGACGCGTTTCGAAGTCGGCGTGAGTTCGGCAAAACGGGCTTCGACGGTTTGGGCAAAGGCGGTCGGCATCGGCGGTCGCGGCGCGGGGCAGGGGGTGAGCCATCGTCGGCATGATGACATATCGACCCGCGGGCCGCGCGATTCGATCCCGAAAAAGGCCGGCGGTTTTGGCCGGCCCGGGTGTCAGGCGGCGCGCCGCGCCGGCGCCGCGCGCGAGAAACGCCGCGCGAAGGCCACGCAGGCGACCACGACGACGGTGACGAGAATCATCGACGGCGGCACCTGTTCGTGCAGCAGCAGTCCCGCGAGCAGCAGGCCGAAGAACGGCTGCAACAGCTGCAACTGTCCGACCGCTGCGATGCCGCCGAGCGCGAGCCCTCGATACCAGAACACGAAGCCGATCAGCATGCTGAAGAGCGACACGTAGGCGAGGCCCCACAGTGCCGCCGCGCCGATGCCCGCGAACGAGGCGGGCCGCGTCCACCACGCGAGCGGCAGCATCAGCGGCAGCGACAGCACGAGCGCCCACGAGATCACCTGCCAGCCGCCGAGATGGCGCGAGAGGCGCGCGCCTTCCGCATAGCCGAGCCCGCAGACGACGATGGCGGCGAGCATCAGCGCGTCGCCGAGCGGCGAAGCGTCGACGCCGTGCCGCAACGCGAACGCGACGACTGCACCGCTGCCGAGCGCCGAAAACAGCCAGAACGCGGTCTGCGGCCGCTCGCCGCCGCGCAGCACGCCGAAGATCGCGGTCGCAAGCGGCAGCAGGCCGATAAACACGACCGCATGCGCGGCGCTCACGTGACGCAGCGCGAGTGCCGTCAGGAGCGGAAAACCGACCACGACGCCGAGCGCGACCACGACGAGCGGCAGCACGTCGCGCCGCACGGGCCGCGTCTCGCGAAACGCGAGCAACAGTAGCAGGCCGAGGAGACCCGCGATCGTCGCGCGCGCGACGGTCAGAAACACCGGGTCGAGCCCTTGCACGGCAAGACGCGTGGCCGGCAGCGAACCGCTGAAAATCAGCACGCCGGCGAGACCGCTGAGCCAGCCGTTGGTTGTCTTGTCCATTGAAGTTATCCCGCCTGTCGAGGAAGCACCATGATGCGCTCCGGTGCCGGAAACGGTAAGCTACAGATCAGTACACTTTGCACAAACTGTATTGAACATGGAGCAGTACAGATGACGGAAAACGGGAACAGCGGGGCGCCTTCGGGCACCCGGGTCGAGCGCGTGATGAACAGCCTGCGCGAGCGCATCGCGAGCCGTTCGCTGATGCCGGGCTCGCGCGTGCCGTCGATCCGCGCGATGACCGGCACGCTCGGCGTGTCGAAGTCGACGGTGGTGGAAGCCTACGATCGTCTGGTCGCCGAAGGGGTGATCGTCGCGCGGCGCGGCTCCGGTTTCTTCGTGTCGGGCCATGCGCCGCCGTTCGCGCTCGCCGATCTCGGGCCGCGCCTCGATCGCGAGGTCGATCCGCTGTGGCTCACGCGGCAGTCGCTGGAAACGGACTCGAAAGTGCTGAAACCGGGCTGCGGCTGGATGCCGGCGTCGTGGCTGCCCGAAGACGGCGTGCGCCGCGCGCTGCGCGCGGTCGCGCGCGACCCGCAGGCATCGCTTGCCGACTACGCGAGTCCGGCCGGCTGGCCGGCGCTGCGTCAGCAGCTTGCATGGCGGCTCGCGCAGCATGGCGTCGATGCGCCGCCCGAGCAGATCATGCTGACCGACGGCGCCACGCATGCGCTCGACCTCGTGTGTCGCTTCCTGCTCGAACCGGGCGATACGGTGCTGATCGACGATCCGTGCTACTTCAATTTCCAGGCCTTGCTGCGCGCGCACCGCGTGCGGATCGAGAGCGTGCCGTATACGCCGCAAGGACCGGATCTCGCGGCATTCGAGCGCGCGCTGATCGAGCATCGTCCGCGCCTCTACGTGACCAACTCGGCGATTCACAATCCGACCGGCGCGACGCTCGCGCCGGCCGTCGCGCATCGGCTGCTCAAGCTCGCGGGCGAGCACGATCTGCTGATCGTCGAGGACGACATCTTCGCCGACTTCGAGGACGAAGCCGCGCCGCGTCTTGCCGCGTTCGACGGGCTCGCGCGCGTGGTGTCGATCGGCAGCCTGTCGAAGACGCTGTCGGCGGCGGTGCGCTGCGGCTATATCGCCGCGCGCGCCGAATGGATCGAGCCGCTGATCGATCTGAAGCTCGCGACGTCGTTCGGCAACGGCCAGCTCGCGGCGGGCGTCGTGCATCGCATGCTCGTGGACGGCACCTATCGGCGCCATCTCGAAGCGATGCGCGCGAAGCTTGCCGATGCGATGGGCGAGACGATCCGGCGTCTCGGCTATGCGGGCCTTGATATCTGGACGCGGCCGCGCGCGGGGTTGTTCGTGTGGGCGCGTCTACCCGATGGGCTCGATGGCGCCGAGATCGCGCGTCATGCGTTGTCGGCCGGCGTGGTGTTCGCGCCGGGCAACGTGTTCAGCGCATCGCGGGCGGCCGCGGGCTTTCTGCGCTTTAACGTATCGCAATGCAATCGCCCGAAGGTCTACGAGGCATTGCAGCGGGCGATGGAAGCGAGTGCCGTGGCGGGTGCGACGCAGCGCGAGCGCGTTTGAACGCTCGCGTTTTTGCCCTACCGGCAAGCGCTATTTGCACAGCAGAAGCAGGCGCTCCTGGTCCGTGCAGGGCGTGCGCGGTTTCTGCGCGGCCTGGGTGGGCTGAGTGGTTTGAGCCGCCGCCGCGTTTATCGCCGCGCCGCGGTTCGCGATGCAGGCGCGCAGATGTTTTTCGACGGGGCCGTAGTACTTCCATCCGCGCACGAGCGTCGGCAGTTCGAGCTTCACCTGTTTCCATTTCGGATGGCCGTGCTCCTGCAGATTGTCGAAGTTCGCGCACAGCGAGTCGGCGAAATGATTCAGATTGCTGACGGTATCGCGCAGACCGTAGTCGTAGGTCACGAGAAACGCCTTCACGGTCAGGCCGGGCACGTCTTCCTTGAGCCAGCCCGGATAGCTGCTCTGACGGATCGTGGTCGGGAAGTAGGTCTGCTTCGCGCGGTTCGTTTCCGGCGCATTGGGGTCGGCGCGCAGCAGGCGCAACTGTTGCAGCAGGTCGGGACTCATGTCGTTGAAGAGCTTGGCGGGCTGCCCGACCACGATGATCGCGACGTCGATCTTCTTCACGATCAATGCGGCGAGCGCGTCCTCGTTGCTCAGGTGCTGGATGTTCTGCTCGGGAATCGGCTGGCCGAACATCAGGCGATAAAGCGTCGTTGCCGACTGCGCGGTGCCGCTGCCGAGCAGGCCGACGCTGATGGTTTTGTCCTTGATGTCGGCCAGCGTTTTCAGCGGCGAATCCGCGCGCACGACGACGTTGATCTCCTCGTCGTAGAGCGGCATGATGAGCCGCAATGGCCGGATCGTCGTGCCCGCTTCGGGGTTGCCCGAGTTCGCCATGTCGACGAATGCCTGGTACACGTCGGACTGCACGAGCGCGAGCTTTACGCCGGGCTCGAAGCGCATGCGCTGCACGTTTTCGGCCGAGCCTTTCGAGGCGACCACTTCCAGATCGATGCCGACCGGTTGCGCCACCCATTTCGCCAGATCGTTGCCGAACTGGATATACGTGCCGCGCTCGGGCCCCGTGACGATCTTGTAGTGAGCCGGTTCCGCACTTGCCAGCGAACCCACGACCAGCGCCGCCAGCCCCAGCCATCCCGCGAGAAGTCTCTTCAGCATGGTCTCTACCTATCGGTCAGGTTTATCGAGCTTCCCGCGTCGGCGCGCGCGAAGCGCCAGTGATCCGGCTGTGATGTCATGTTCGAGGTGCCGCGATGCCTGGATCCGTCTGTTTCCGCTCAGAGAAAGCACGATAAGGTGTGCGTTGGTATGGAGCATGGCAATTTATTCGGTATCCAGATAAAAAATTGCATGCCGGAAGGCGGCGAGACGATTTCCTGCCTTTCGAGCGTGCGTGCGAGTGTGCGCGTTGTTGCCGATCTGCTGTCGCTCTCCTGTTAATCGCGTCGAGGCGGCGGCGTTTGCAGTTGCGTTTGCGCGATCGGCTTGCCTTGTGCCGCGCCGGTGGCCGACGCGTGCGGATTGAGCGGCGCCCAGCCGGTCTCGCGAATCACACGTTCGAGAATGTTCTTCGCCATGTCGTTGCCACTGTCGATCGCCAGAGCCTCGTTCGCGTGCTGACGCGCGCACGGCCACGACTGTTGCGCGACGCAAGCCTGCGCGGCCTGCAACGCGCTGTCGCGGCGCTCGGTGAGGGGACGTAACTGCGCGGCCAGATCTTTCGCGTCGGCGTTGCCCGGTTGTAACGTTTGCGCGGCGGCGAGCGCGGCTTGTGCCTTGGACAGATCATTGCCGCGCAACGCGAGACGCGCAGCATCGAGTGCCCGCGTCGCGTCGCGGAACTGCATCGGCGGTTTCGCGGGCGCGGCGAGAACCGGTGGCGCGACAGGTGCGACAGGCGTAACCGGAACGACTGGCGTCGTGGGCCTGACCGCGGCCGGTGAATTCGCGGTCAGCGATTGCGTGACGGAAGGCGCCGACGCTAGTGGCGCGATCGTGCCGGTCGTCATTCTGGCATCCTGATTAATTGCATCGGCACTTTCATCCTCGTTGTCGGCGCCATCGCTAAAGAGGGTATAGCCGACATACGCCAGGGCAATGGCGACAAGCGCGCCGAGCACATACAGCACGCGTCGGATCGTCCGCGTTGTATTACGCGGCACATACACAGGTTCTTCTTCGAGCAGCGGATCCGGCGTATCGGGCGAGACGAGCGCCGTGCGCATGGCCGGCTTGCGGGGCCAGACTTCGTCATGGCGCGCCGGATGGGCGACGAGGCTTCTCTCGTCCTGCGGGTCCGATGCGTTCAGCCCGGTTTCGAAACTCTGTAAGGGCTTATGCATCGTGCTCGCGCAACTGCCCGGTATTTCGGTGCGTGTGTGAGGATGCAGGGCGGGGGCCGCATCCGCATCGAAGGGATGCGCGGCGCCGCAATACGGGCAGCGCGCAACCTGCCGGTACAGCGCGCCGCCGCAGCGTTTGCAGGGCATCGGAAAGCTATGGCCGGTTGCGGTCTGTATGGACATGCCGTGGACCCACCTGTGGAAAACGATGCCGTAAAGGCATGCTCCGGATCGTGTTGAGGCTGGAAGCTGGTCCGCGGAATCACGATCCACATGCGCCGGAGAGTCTCGCAGACGTAGGCCGCGCCTACGTTGCCGCTATTTCCAATATGTGGCGTTTCGCCGGGAACGTCAATCTGCTTTCATACCCGACCTGTGTGCGCTAGCACACATTCGGAAGCAGGACGAAACAGTGCTCATGCGTTGAGAACGAATGGACGTATGGCTTTTTGCACGTCGTTTGCGAGTGAACGCATTGCGCGAGTAGAGAAGAGCGGGATGGGCAATGAAACGGGCAATGAAATGAAGCGAGGCCGACGCGTTTTGCGTACGGCCTCGCGAGAGCGTCATCGTTAAGTGCTTGCATCAGGATGCAGGCACGTCGGGATTATTGCTTGCGCAGCGGATGATCCTTCAGCAGCCACGCGAGTGCGAAAGCGAGCACCACGACGCACGCGGCCGACAGATACACCGTGTGCAGCGCACCGGAAAACGCATGCAGATAATCGTTGCGCAATGCTTCGGGCAACTGTTGAATCGCGGCAGGGCCCAGGGCGTGCGGCAGTTCGGTATCGGCGGGAATCAGCTTTTCGAGGCGCGCGGCGAGGCCGTTCGAAAACACCGCGCCGAAACTGGCGACGCCGATCGAGCCGCCGATCGAGCGGAACAGCGTCACGCCCGATGTCGAGACGCCCATATGCCGGAACTCGACGGTGTTCTGAACGGCGAGAACCAGCACCTGCATCACCATGCCGAGACCGAAGCCGAGCAGGCCCATGTACAGATACATCACATGGATCGGCGTGTCGATCTGCAGGCGCGCGAGTAGCAGCATCGCGATCGATACGAGACACGTACCCATGATCGGGAACATGCGGTACTTGCCGATCTTGCTGATGACACGGCCGGTCACCATCGACATGATGAAGAGCCCGCCCATCATCGGTAGCATCTGCATGCCGGCCTCAGATGGCGTGGAGCCTTTCACCACTTGCAGGTAGAGCGGGATGAACGTTACCGAGCCGAACAGCGACACGCCGATGATGAAGCTGATGAGACTGCTCAGCACGAACGTGCGGTCTCTGAACAGTTCGAGCGGCATGATCGGTTCGACCGCGCTGCGTTCTTCGTGGATGAAGCCCCAGATCGACACGAGCCCCATGCCGAGCGTGAACCACAGTTGCGGCGACGACCACGGCAGGATCGTGCCGCCCTGGCTCGTGAACAGGATGATGCAGGTTAGCGCGCCGGCGAGAAACGCGGCGCCCATATAGTCGATCGTATGCTTCACGTGACGAACGTGCGGTCGGAAAACCGCGCCGATCACGACGAGCGAAACGATGCCGAGCGGCAGGTTGATATAGAAAATCCAGCGCCACGTCAGGTGTTCGACGAGAAAGCCGCCGAGCAGCGGGCCGATGACCGTGGCAAGACCGAACACGCCGCCGAACACGCCTTGATAGCGGCCGCGTTCGGCGGGCGGAATCACGTCGGCGATCGCGGCCATCGTCACGACGAGCAGGCCGCCGCCGCCGAGCCCTTGCAGCGCGCGCAACACGATCAGCTGGCCCATGTTCTGCGCGATGCCGCACAGCGCGGAGCCGACGAGGAACACGACGATCGCGGTTTGCAGCACGATCTTGCGGCCGAACAGGTCGCCGAATTTGCCATACAGCGGTACGACGATCGTCGAGGTGAGCAGGTAGGCGGTCACGACCCACGACAGGTTGTTGAGCCCGCCGAGTTCGCCGACGATGGTCGGCAGTGCGGTCGAGACGATCGTTTGATCGAGCGCGGCGAGCAGCATGACCAGCAGCAGCGCCGGAAACAGCAACCGGATCGGCGGATGGTCGGCGGCCGAAGCAGACCGCGAATCCGGCGGCGCGGATTCGACCGGCTGGGTCGTGGCGGGTTGTTCCATGGCGGAGACGCATTGAAATTAATTAATTGAGAGATTAATATATTCGACATTGTCTCTCACGTCAAATTGAATGCAATGGCAAGGATCTCGTCAGATGGCTCCGCGGTTGATAACCCCACGGTGAACGTGGCATCGTCGCCGCGTGCGCGGGGTAGCGCTCAGGAGCGTAATGCCGAGCGCGGTTCGTCGAAGCGCGGCACCGTCAAGGCAGCACAAGCTACGGCACACGCGGATACTGCAACCGATGCGGCAACTGATACAGCAACCGACACGAGCGCCGCATCGCCCGCTGCCCGCCGTCCGGGCCGGCCGACCGGCGCCGCACGCGGTCCCGAGCAACGCGCCCGTTTGCTCGATGCGGCGCTCCGGCTATTCGCGAAGCAGGGCATCGTAGAGACTTCGCTCGGCGAGATCGCGCGCGAAGCCGGCTTCACGCCCGCGATGGTGCATTACTACTTCAAGACACGCGATCAGTTGCTCGACGTGCTGATCGATGAATGTTTCGCACCGTTACGCGCGAGCTTCGGCGTGCCGTTCCAGGAGAATCCCGACGATCCGGTCGCGGCGATCACGCAGCTCGCGCGGCGGCTCGTGCAGGTCGCGGACGACTATCCGTGGTTTGCGTCGTTATGGGTGCGCGAAGTCATCAGCGACGGCGGGCTGCTGCGCCAGCGCATGCACGAGCGCTTCGGCAATGCGAATCAGAAGGCCTCGCTATCGGCCATCGCGCGCTGGCAGAAAGAGGGGCGTCTGAACGCGGCGCTCGAACCCGCGCTCGTGTTCGTCACGTTGCTGGGCATGACGATCCTGCCGCTCGCGACCTCGAAGCTGTGGGGCAACGATCCGATGCGGCGCAACATCGGCGGCGAGGAGATCGCGCGCCATGCGGTCGCGTTGCTGATGCACGGCATCGGCGCGAAGAAGGGCAAGTGAAGTTCAAGTGAGGCTCGCTCAAGACGACTCTTGCGAACGCCCTTCAGACGCCCGTCCAATTCCGTGTTTCTTTTTCCCGTCCTCGAACGTCGCTTTTGTCGCTTCCTTTGTCCCTTCATTCGGCGCTTCATTCGGCGCTTCATTCGGCGGATCAATCCCGAGCCGCGCCGCATCGCCGCAAACCCATTCGATGAGCAAGGCTTCGAGCCGGCCCTGCCAGGCCGCGGCTTGCGCAAGGTCGGCCGTTCAAGCCTAAGCTTCTGCAAAATGCGCCAGGCGCGGCAAGCGCACACTAGCGTGCCCATGATGACAGCGCCGCTGCCGGTCTTATCGGCTGCGTACCGACGGCTTCTCGTGCGAACGCGTTTCGCGCGCCGCGAAGCACTGCGGCAAGGCACGTGACGTGCTATTCATGGAGACCGAGGCGGGATGAACGCGGCCGCCGCGCGTAACCCGCGTGTAACCCACGTGCAACAAACGAGGGCGTCGCAGCCGCGCAAGCAATTCGACGGGCAGAAAAGAAACGAGACAATGCCGAGTGGCACGGCCCATGCGAGCGGGGTTGGGCACGAGCCGCGCCGGTAAATCGGTTGCCGGCAATCGGCGAGCCGTGGCAATACTGGGGAAGACGGGCAGGCGAAGCGCGGTGAATACCGGCGGCCGTTTTTTCATCAGCGTGCAATTTTGGCGCGTTACCGTGCGCACGCGTTGTACTCGGGAAGGTGATGAGCGCGATGTTTTACAATCGCGAACCTGTCTGCAACTCGGCGTGCGAAATCGAGTCGGAACCATGGACAGCAACACCGTAGCCGCGCAGATCGGCGGCAAGCAGCAGAGTGAAACATTGGCCGGTTCGGACGGCCTAACCGCTTTTCCAGAGCAACAACAGAAGATGAACGGAGCAATGAGGCTCGATCACGCCACGATCGTGCTGGTAGAGGACGACCCGGACAGCCGGGAGTCGCTGACCTTGTTACTCGAGGCGGAAGGCGCGAAGGTTTGCGCGGTGGCGGATGCGGAAGAGGGCGTGGAAGCGGCAATGCGCCTGTTGCCCGATGCGGTCGTCTGCGATCTCGATCTGCCGACGATGGACGGCTTCTATCTGATCCAGCGGCTGCGCGACCACGAGATTTGCGGCGGTCATTCGCCGGCGGTGGCCGTGGCCCTCACCGGCCATACCGACGACGCCTACCGTCTGCGCAGCATCGGCGAAGGCTTTCAGCATTTCATGACCAAACCCGCCTTGCCCGACGATCTGGTGACGCTGTTGCACGACGCGATCGACGCACGCGCGGCCGGTTGAGCGTCGCGGCGAATCCCGGCCGGAGTGCGCGGCAAGGCGCTGCCGCGCGATTGGCGCAACCTGCGCACCGGGTGCGCCAGCCGCGCCTGACCTGGTGCCGGCGCATGCTTGAGCCGCGATGATTACTTCGCCGCGGCCACCCGCGTTGCGGCACCTTCCGCCTGTTGCGCCTGGCAGGCGGAACACAATCCCTTCAACTCGATTTCATCGCTCGCGAGGCGGTAGCCCGCGTCTTCGATCTGCGCGACGAGCGACTGGCGCAGCTTCGGCTGGTGCAACTCGGTGACACTGCCGCATTGCTGGCAGACCACGAGAATGCCGTGCTGGCACTGCGTCAGGTCGTGGCACACGGTGAAGGCGTTGATCGATTCGATCCGATGCACGAGGCCGGCCGAGAGCAGGAAGTCGAGCGCGCGGTAGACGGTCGGCGGCGCCGAGCCGGGATGGATCTGGCGCATTTCGTCGAGCAGCGAATACGCCTTGGTCGCGCGCCCCGAATTCAGCAGCAGTTCGAGCACCTTACGCCGGATCGGCGTGAGCTTTTCGCCGCGCTCGCGGCAATATTCCTCGGCGAGCGCGAGGGCGGCTTCCTGCGAGGCGCCATGCGTGTGCGCGGCCTCATGATGCGCATGATGGCCGTGAGCATCGGCGGAATGGGCGGGAGTGGCCTGAGGGCCGGTTGCGGCGGGCTTGGCGACGGGCTTGGCGATCTTCATGCGTCGATTATAGAGGTCTCCACGTGATGCCGTGCCCGGCCGTGACCGAGCGCCAGCTCCGGACGCCACTTCAAGTTAGCGGAAAGTCGACGTATTTCCTGAAGCCCGAGCGTGTGGCGATGCGCGAATACCAACGCTCGAGATTCGGCAGCGGCGGCCGCTCGATGCCGTCGAGCCCGAACCAGCGCTTCGCATATGCGCCGATCACGATGTCGGCCAGCGTGAACTTCTCGCCTTCGAGAAAGAAGCGTCCTTGCAGATGCGCGTCGAGCAGGCGCCACAACTGGCCGACGGCGGCGACATCGGTGGCGAGCCGGGCCATGTCGCGCTGCTCCGCCGGCGTGCGCACGAGCGTCCAGAACACCGGGCGCTCGGCGGGCTGCAGTGTCGACAGCGACCAGTCGAGCCAGCGGTCGACGCTCGCGCGCAGCTTCGGCTCGGCCGGATACAGCAGGCTCGATTCGCCGTATTGCATCGCGAGATAGCGCAGGATCGAGTTGGATTCCCACAGCACGAAGTCGTCGTCGACCAGCGTCGGAATCTTGCCGGTCGGATTCATCGCGAGATAGTCGGGTTCGTTGTTGCGGCCGAATTGCAGACCGGCGTCGATGCGCTCGAACGGCAGCACGAGTTCGTCGCAGCACCACAAGACTTTCTGGACGTTGACCGAATTGGTGCGTCCCCAGATCGTAATCATCCGGCGAATCCTTTTCTTTTACGGTGGGTAAGCCGCGCCTCGCGCGCGGCGTTCGCCGGTAACGATACACGATGCGCGCGCGAGTGCGGGCGTGGCTCTGCTGCGTGCGACGGCGTTGCGTACAATGGCCGCACACCGGATCGCGCGTCCTGGCGCATGCATCTGCGCATCTGAACCACGCACTTCATCCACACGCTTCTCCCATTGAGGCACTGCATGGCCCGTATTGTTCCCGACGACTGGAAGAGCCTCGAAGCGACCGGCGCGGCCGCGCGCGAACGCGAAACGCTGGCGCTGCTCGAAAAGGCGCTGCCGGCCGACTACACGGTCTACCACGGCGTGCACTGGACGCGCCTGAACCAGAACTTCTCGGTGTTCGGCGAGGCCGATTTCGTGATCGTGAGCCCGGCGGGGCGCGTGATGATCGTCGAACAGAAAACGGGTTTTCTGCGCGAAACGCCGAAAGGGCTCGTCAAGGTCTATCTGCAGACCGAGCGCAATGTCGCGATCGCGCTCGCGCATACGATCGAGGGGCTGCATCGGCGCTTCACCGCGGCGTTCGGCGCCGGCACGTATTTCATCGAGGAGCTGCTGTACTGTCCCGATCACATCGTCAAGGATGCGGCGATTGCCGGCGTGAACCCGGCGCGCATCGTCGACGCGAACCGGCGCGACCGGCTCGCGGCCGTGATTCGCGAAGCGCTGCCGGCCGACGAGCCGCGCCTTGCCTGCGCCTCGAAAATCCACCACTTTCTCGCCGACGAACTCGCGCTCACGCCCGATACGAGCGCGCTCGTCGGGCAGGCAGGCACGCTCGTCACGCGTCTCGCGGGCGGGCTCGCGACGTGGGCGCGGCGGCTCGAATTCGCGCCGTTCCGGCTGCGCGTGATCGGCACGGCGGGCTCGGGCAAGACCCAGCTCGCGGTGCAGGTGATGAAGGATGCGGTCGCGCGCGGCCAGCGTCCGCTCTATGTGTGTTTCAACCGGCCACTCGCCGATCACATCGCGCGGGTCGCGCCGCCCGAGGCGAAGGTCGCGAACTATCACCAGTTGTGCGACTGGGTCGCGCGCGATGCGGGCCGCACGCCCGATTTCCAGTCCGCCCAGGTGTTCGATCGGCTGGAAGCGGTGTTCGCCGATACGCCGATCGAACCGCGCTGGCAATTCGACGTGCTGATCGTCGACGAAGGGCAGGACTTCCAGCAGCCGTGGGTGGCCGCCCTCGAGCGGCTGCTGCGCCCGGGCGGCGCGTGGTGGTGGCTCGAAGACCCGCTGCAGAACCTCTATATGCGCGAGCCGGTCACGCTGCCGGGCTGGACCACGTTGAAGGAAACCACCAACTACCGGAGCCCGCGCGACATTCTCGACTATCTGCGCGAGGTGCTCGGCGCGTCGGTGCCGCTCGCCGCGGCGCTCGCCTCGGGCAGTCCGTTCGACGGCTCCGAGGTTTCGCTGTCGGTCTACGACGAGGCGCAGGGCGCCGACGGCGTCATTGACGCGACCAAGCGCGCGATCACGCAGGCGTTGTCGCTCGGTTTTCGCAAGCAGGACATCGCCGTGCTGTCGTTTCGCGGCCGCGAGGGTTCGGCGATGAGCGCGCTCGATCAGCTCGGGCCGCATCGGCTGCGCAGTTTCACCGGCAAATACGATCTGTTCGGCAACCCCGAGTATCGCGAAGGGGATGTGCTGTTCGAGTCGATTTATCGCTTCAAGGGCCAGGCCGCGCCGTGTGTGATTTTCACCGAGATCGACTTCGACGCATTCGACGAGCGCAGCGCGCGCAAGCTGTTCGTCGGCGCGACGCGTGCGACCATGAAGCTGATCGTCGTAGCGTCGCAGCGGGCCACGCGGCATTTGCAGCCGCGCGAGGGGAAGGAGACGTAGCGCGACGGCTCGCGAGATTCAGCGAAACCCCGCGAAATTCAGCGCAGCCCGCTCAGCTCCACGCCCGCGCGCCGACCAGCATCCCCGTGCGCGTCAGCGCATCCCACCAGATCACGCGCAAAAGCGGCGCCTGCTGCGCGATCAGCAGCGCCTGCACCGGATCGCTTTCGACAAAATGCGTGACGCCCGCGCGCAGCGCCGCGCCCGCCTTGTGCGCGGCCGCGCCGGCGGGGCTCTCGTCGTGCCGGCCGGGCGCGCGCATCACCAGTTGCAGATGCGCGAAGCCGTGCCGCGCGAGCCATGCCTCGGTGCGCGCGCGATCCATCTCCGGGCGGCCGGTGATGATCGCGCGAACGCGCCGCAGATCGATGCCGGGCAGCACCTCGAACGGCGGCAGCGCGTCGCGTTCGGCGAGCGCGGCGGCGAGGTCTTCGTCGTAGCGCGCGAGCGGCACGTCGGGCAGCAGGATGCCGTCGAGGTCGATCGCGTAGGCCGCGTACTCGTGGTCGTCGGCCATGGCGGACGCGGCGCCGGCCTCGACGCGCGCCCAGTCGTCGCGATAACGCTCGGTGTACGCCTGGCGCTCCCACGGAAACAGTGCGAAATAGCCGCGCGCGTCGATCGCGTAGTCGGGCTGCGTGCGGCTCAGATCGTCGACGGCGCCGGTCAGCGTCTTCACTTCGAGCCCTTCCGCCTGCAGGAACGCGATGCAATCGACGAGCGTGAAGCCGCGCCCGGCGATGTCCTCGCACAGCAGCACCTTCGAGCCGCGAGGCGGAACCGGCAGCGTCGAATCCCACGCGACCTCGCGCGCGCCGCGGTCGTAGCGCAGGAACGCGACCGGCGTGCCAACCGCGTGCGACACCATCAGCGCGAGCGGCGCGCCGCCGCGTAGAATGCCGAGCGCCATCGTGAAGCGCTCGGCGAGCAAGGCGGGTTGCAGCGATTCGATCCAGTGATCGAGCTGTTCGTAGGTGAGGGGCAGGACCGGCTTGTTCATGGCTGTCGAAGCGCTGCGTGGCGCGTGGCGGGCGAGTGTCTCGGCAGGCACGGGAAGCTCGCCGGCGTGGCGCGGCGGTCCCCGTTTTTGCGACACTGGATTTTGGCGATATTATGCATGCGGGTCAAAGATAGCGTGTCGGGGGTGACACGCGTTCGGCGGCGCGGCACGACGTATCGCATGAGATCGCGGCGGTCGCGGCGGGTAGCGGGAGCGCCGTCTCCACCCTGTTGACGCAGGGGCGGCGACCCACGAGGGCGGGGCAAGGGAGCAAGGGGAGTGGGGAAAGCGTCGCGCGCCATCCCGGCGGAGTCGCGCCGCGGGCCGATCCCGCGGATCAACGAAAAACGGATAAGAAAGTCGATGGCCAAAGTCATTGCAACACTGCGCGGCGCAATCAGCGCAAGCGGCGCGCTCGGACCTGTGCGCTGGATGATGGCGCTCGCCTTCGCGCTGACCGCCTGCTGCGCGCAAGCGCAGGAGCCAGCGCAGGCGCCGCCGCTCACGCTCGACGTGTGGGGCAAGATCAGCAACACGAACGACGCGGCGCATCGCGTCTATCATTTCAGCGAAGCCCAGCTGCTTGCGCTGCCCGTTCATTCGATCACGACCGGGACCACCTGGACGCCGCGCTCGACCTTCACGGGTCCGCTGCTCGCCGACGTTCTGAAGACGGTCGGCGCAACCGGCCGCGAGATCGAATTCCGTACCTTCGACGACTACACCTACACCGTGCCGGTCTCGGACGCCGAGCGCTACGGCGTGATCGTCGCGTACAGCATGAACGGCCAGCGCCTGAAAATCAGCGACTTCGGGCCGCTGTTCCTCATCTACCCGCGCGACGAGTTTCCCGATGAACTGACGGGCGCGCTCGGCGACTCGAAATTCGTATGGCAGATCAAGGCTCTCATCGTCAAATAGTGCGCAGTCCGTGGCGCCGCGTGTTCCACGTGCTGATCTGGCTCACCGCGCTGGCGGCACCGGCCGGCGCGATCGGCTATCTGCTCTATGCGAATCTGCTGAACCCGCGCGTGACCGAGCAACTGACCGGCACCTATGACGGTTTCTATTGGGACGCCGCGCAGTTGCAGATCGCGTACGGGCGCTTCGAGAGCCAACTGCTGCTGTATCAGTCCGGTGTCGACGACGACTATCAGCGGCTGCAACTGCGTTTCCAGCTGCTGCAATCGAAGCTGCGCGTAATCGACGGCTCGACGCACCGGCTCGCCGCGCAACTCGCGCTGCTGCAGCGTCAGCTCGACGAGATCGGGGCGCTCGAACAGGTGCTCGACGATATCCAGCCCGAGGTCGACGCGCTGCCGCGAGACCGCGGCGGCGCCGCGCAGATCGTCTCCAAACTGCGCCAGCACTGGAACGAGGTCAACGATCTCGCGCTCTCGCGCCGTTTCGCCGACGTCGCCGACCGCGAGGCGATGAACCGCGATTTCATCGACAAGCGCCGCATGCTGTTCGCGGGCGGGCTGTTGCTGCTGTTGCTGTCGGCGGCGGCGACGCTGCTGCTCGTGCTGAACGGCCGGCGCCGCGCGCGGCTCATGCATCAGCAGCGCGCGGCGCTCGACGCCGAGCATCAGGCAAGCCGCGCGGCGCGCGAGGCGAGTCTCGCGAAGGACGCGTTTCTCGGCATGATCAGCCATGAGTTGCGCACGCCCTTGCATGCGATCGTGTCGTCGGTCGAACTGCTCGGCTTCAACTATCACTCGGAGGCCGACCGCAAGGTGATCCAGCGGCTCGAAACCGCGGCGCGCCATCTCGAAGCGCAGATGAAGGACCTGACCGACTACGCACGCCTCGGTGCCGGCAAGCTCGAATTGCGGCACGAGCATTTCGAGCCGCGCGAGCTGCTCGCGTCGATCGTCGACGAACACACGATGTCGGCCGAAGCGCGCGGGCTCAAGCTCGACAGCGAGGCGAGCGGCGTGAGCGGGCTCGTCGAGTCGGACCCGCACCGCATCCGCCAGATCGTCAGCAACCTCGTCACGAATGCGATCCGCTATACCGAAACCGGCACCGTGCGCGTACGGTTGCTGCAGCGGCCGGCGCTGCTGAGCTTCGTCGTCAGCGATACGGGGCCGGGCGTGCCGAACGCGCAGATTCCGCTGATCTTCCAGGAGTTCACGCAACTCGACGCCTCGCGCACGCGCCGCTACGAGGGTGCGGGGATGGGACTCACGATCGTGCAGGGGCTCGTGAAGCTGTTCGGCGGCACGGTCGACGTCGCGAGCACGCTCGGCGAAGGCACGACCTTCACGGTGACGATTCCGGTCGTGCCGGTCTCGACGGTCGAGCCGACCGGTGTCGCGGCGCAGGCCGAGCCGGGCGGCGCGCGGCCGTGCGTGCTGATCGTCGACGACAACCGGCTGATCCGCGAGTCGTTCAGCGAAATGGTCGCGCACATGGGCTATGACGCGCATGCGCTCGGCAATGCCGACGACGCGCTTGCGTGGCTCGACACGCACCGTTGCGACGTGGTGCTGCTCGATCTGCATATGCCGGAGCGCGACGGCTATACGTTTCTCGCGGAGTTCGCGACGCGCGGCGGGCCGTCGGCGGGCGTGCCGGTAATCGTGGTCAGCGCCTATGCGCCGGAGGTCGTGCGGGAAGGAGAAGGCGGCTCGCCGGAATTCTTCGAGGCGTTATTAAAGCCGGTACATTACGGTGATTTGCGCAATGCGCTGCAGCGGGCGTTAGCGGCGCGGCATGCGCTGTGAGGCGCGCGGCGCTTCAGCGCCGCCGCGTCACGGCCGGTTCAGGCGCTTCGACAGATCCGCGACGAGAATCGCCATGCGCGCGGGCTTCTCGTAACACGCGACGTCGTAGTTGCGGATCACCTGGCTGATCTCCGACTCGCTCGCCTTGCCGGTGAGCAGCTCGCCCGTCAGCACGAAGATCGGCGCGTCCGGATTCTCCGAGCCGCGCACCGCGCCGATCGCGGCGGCCGACGTCTGCGCGCCGAACAGCCAGTCGATGATCACGCCGTCGAACACCTGGGTCTGCAACTGCTCGGTGAAGGTCGCGAGTCCGTAGATCGCCACCGCCGCGAAACCGCTGCGTTCGAGGTAGTCGCGCAGGTTGTCGGCGCTTGCCTGATCGTCGTCGACGACGGCGATGGTCGGCTTGTCGGTCTCGGCGCGGCGCGGATAGATCTCGATCTTGTGGACTTCGTAGGCGCTCTGGTACAGCGTGCCGTCATGGCGCGCGACGCGCCATTGGCCGAGCCGCGCATACGCGACGAACTCGGGGCGGCTGCCCGCTTCGAGCGCGGCGCCGACCCAGGCGGTGCAGGCAAGCTCGGTCGAGCCGATGCAGAACACCGCTTCCTGGGCGACCGCGCCGACCACGCCCGGATCGAGCGATTGCGCGCCGAACAGCTGCGCCGCCGGTTCGTCGAACACTTCGGCGACTTTCTTGATCTGCGAGAGGGTCCAGGGGCTATTGCCGCGCAGCTTGCGGTGTCCCTGGGAAAAACTCAGATCGAGGATGCGGCATAGTTCCGTGGTTTGCTGGCGTTTGCCGATTCCATGCCGGCTCATCAACTCGCGCACGCGCTCGGCAACCGCGATGGAGTCGGGTGAGTTTGTTTCGTTGGCCATACTGCGTAAGAATCCGCCGTCTTAAAAGGTACAGAAAAGGTACAGGAAAAGCGCGGTGCGAGAGACACTGCGCAGCCGCGCGCAGTCAATACACATACCGCGCCGGCGCGGGGGACAGCAAATGTACCGTAAAAAAATTCACAATTTATGATTTTGTCGGGCCATCAGCCGACGCCGGCCCTGCGAAGGACGCAACGGGCATGCCCGCCATTTTTGATGTATTTCGCATCAAAACGAATTTTACCGATGAAACGATGACGTATCTGTAGGGTATGCCGCGCATGAGTTCCGTGCGAGCCTAGCTTGCCGGCATCTTTTCGAGCCTCGCCGCCGAGCTTTTCAGGCCTTTGAAAATCCGCTCCGCGACCTTGCCCGGAAACCGCTCGGGCAGCCGTGCCGCGACCCGCTCGATCACCGCGGGCGTCTGTTCGATGAGGCGCGCGATCAGCGGCTCGGCGTCGGCGCCGTAGGAGCATTTCAGCGCCATCGCGTTGAAGTGGCGCCGCTGCACGTCGCGAAACGCATCGTGCTTGCTGCGCGACCACAGGCCCATCGCGAGCCGTGCCTTGTACCACGACCACTGGTTCGGGCCGTTGCCCTCCACCGGCCAGATCGACATCACGTCGTAGAGCGGCGTGAGCCGGAAGTAGCCGCCCGCGAGCAGGCGGATGCTGAAATTCTTCGCGTGGCCGTCCGGCGCCGCGAGCATCCAGAACAGGATCTGGCTGGCGAGCAGCGTTTCGAGGTCCTGCCGCGCGTCGACCGATTGCTGGAGAATCCGCGCAAGATCGCGCAGGCCCGGGCCGCCTTCGTTTTCGTACTTGCGATGCGACGGCACGCCGTACACCTGGCAGAAGTCTTCCTGCGGCAGACGCAGCAGCCATTGGCCGCTCGAATGCATCTGCCGGTCGAAGCGCTCGACGGCGAGCACGCGCTGCTTGCCGAATCTCAGCACCTCGGCGTTCGCGGCCGGCAGGCCGTACTCGCGCAGAATCTGCAGACACAACCATTCGTTTTCGACCGACGTGCTGAGATCGGCGAGCCGGTTGCCGACGAGCCCGAGCGGCAGCTTGAAAATATGCGTGGTGGGCGTGGCGCCGTGCGGCCGCTGCCATTTGCCGTCGTGCCAGAGCAATGCGGTTTTCTCCTGGGCGCCCGCGAGCGAGATGCGGAAGTCGTCGGTTTCGTCGGGTGCGCCGAGCGCCGGGCCGCCGACCGTTTGCGCGAGCAGCGCCTCGATCTCGTCGTCCGTGAGCGGGGTGCCCTCGATGCGGCCGACGCCGTCGGGCCTGTCGTCTTCGCCGAGCAGTTGGACCGCGCCGACGCAGTCGCGGCCGATCGCCCGCAGCAGATCGAATGCGTCGAGCGTTTCGGTCTGGTAGCGTTGCGCGATGCGTTTTCTGATGACGTCGCTATCGGGCAGCAGGTTGTCGAAGTAGTTGAGCACGCGCGGCCCTTTGTGCGGCCAGTTGCCGGGCGTGAACGGCAGCGATAGCGACAGCGGCCGGCCCGCGGCCGAGGCGATCCACGGGAGATCGTAGGAGAATTCCATCGGGCCGCGCGAGGGCAGGCGCCAGATGCCGACGCGCTCACCGTTGGCCCAGACCGACAATGCCCGTGCGTGAGTCGCGCGCCCCATCTCACCACTCGATGATCGGCGCCGGTTCGGCAACCGGCTGGTTTTTGTCGAGCATCTGCAACTGCAGGCCGTAGGCGCCGCACAGCGCGAGCAACTGGGCGAGCGTAAGCGCGCTCGCGTCGGTTTCGAGCGACGAAACGCGGCTCTGGCTGACGCCGATGCGCGCGGCCGCCTCGGTTTGCGTGAGGCCGGCCTGCCGCCGGCTGGCGGCGAGCAGTTGGGCCATCTGGTCTGCCTGAGCGATGAGATGAAGCATGGCAAAATATCTGCGAGACGAATATTTGCAATATATTCGCCAAACGAATATTTGTCAAATATGCGTGTGGCGAATAATGTGCGAATGCCCGGGAAATTCGCTGAGCGCCAGTCCTGGCAGGCTTCCCGCCCGGATCGCCGGTCCGCGCATTGCGGACAACTCGCGCGCCTGCGAAGATGAGGTCCACGTTCAGGACCGTTCGCCCGCTGGTTGCGGCTCGATGAACATCACGCCATGCCCCCCGACCCGATAACCGCGATTCAATGACCACGACTTACCCGCTGCATTCGCACTTCACCCGCGCCGATCAAGCGTTTCCCGCCCATGCCGACGTCGTGATCGCCGGGGCCGGCATCATGGGCTGCGCGGCCGCCTACTACCTCGCGCGCCGCGGCCTCTCGGTCGTGGTGCTCGACAAGTCGCGCATTGCCGGGCAGCAGTCGTCGCGCGCATGGGGTTTCGTGCGCCAGCAGGGCCGCGAAGCCGCCGAGGTGCCGCTGATGATGGCGAGCATCCCGTTGTGGAAAGAACTCGAGCGCGAGCTGAATTTCGATCTGGAATGGCGCCAGGGCGGCTGCCTCTACGTCGCGACCGATGAAGAAGACTGGGTGGCGTTCCAGCAATGGATGGACGTCGCGCGCCAGCACGGGCTCGACACGCGCACGCTCGAGCGCCGCCAGATCGATACGGTCGTGAGCGGCATGCAAGGTCCGTCGCTCGGCGGCCTCTACACGCCGAGCGACGGCCAGGCCGAACCGCGCCGAGCTGCGGCGGCGTTCGCGGCACGCGCGGCCGAAGCCGGCGCGCTGTTTTTCGAAGGCTGCGGCGTGCTGGGCGTCGAGCGCGCGGGCGGCGCGATCGCCGGCGTCGTCACCGAGCGCGGGATGCTGCGCACCTCGCGCTTCGTCTGCGCGGCCGGCGCGAGCAGCTGGAAACTGCTCGGCACGCTCGGCCTCGAATTGCCGCAGCAGGCAGTGCGCGGCACCTGCATGCGCACCAATCCGCTGCCGGCCATCACCGCGTCGACGTTCTGGGGGCACGGCCTCGGCATCCGCCAGCGCGCGAACGGCGCGATCAATCTCGCCGACGACATGCAGGTCGATGTCGACATGACGCCTGGCCATTTCCGCGCGCTCAAGTGGTTCCTGCCCGAGCTGTGGAAGCAGCGCGAGAAGTTCAGCTTCCACCTGAACGGCGCGTGTCTGCGCGACTTGCGCGAGCGCCTGCCGGGCGGCGCGCCCGACGAAGCGCGCGTGCTGTATCCGCGCGATCCGCAGCCGCAGCCGAACGAGGGCCACGCGCCGCGCGCGCTTGCCAAACTGCGCGCGCTGTTTCCGGCGCTCAAGGACGCGCAGGTGGTCGAAGCGTGGGCCGGTCTGATCGACGTGCTGCCCGACGGCATTCCGGTGATCGACGCGCCGTCGCAGGTGCCGGGCCTTACGATCGCCACCGGCTTTTGCGGCCACGGTTTCGCGATGGGGCCGATCGTCGGCAAGCTGCTCGCGGAACTCAACGATGGCGGCCGCCCGTCGCTCGATCTGTCCGCGTTCCGTCTGGGGCGTTTCTTCGACGGCACGATGCAGCGGCCGCGCAGCATGCTGTAAAGCTTTTTGTTTTCCACGAGACCCGCCGATACGACTGTGCATGACCGTGAATAATCGCGAATCACCGCTACGACCGATGATCGAACCCGCACTGCGCCACACCGGCGTTCCGTACTACACGCAATGGGGCAGCCCCGCATGGGTGCGCGACATCGTCGAGCGGCAATGCGATCCGTGCGACGACCCGCACTGGCGGCGCAGCGGTTTCGCCGATCCCGAGCGCTACCGCTTCTGGGCCAAACGGCTCTGCGGACTCACCTGCCTCGAATCGGCACTCGACTACTGGCGCATCGGCCATCCGCCGCGCGCGGCGTTGCTCGACGCAGCGCTGCGGCATGGCGTGTACCGGCTGCGCGACGACGGCGGCGTCGACGGCCTGATCTACCGGCCGTTTGCCGAGTGGGCGGGCGCTGCGTTCGGCATCGAGGTCGACGTGCTGCCGCAGGTGTCGCTCGAAGAGATCGCCGCGCGCCTCGCGGCCGACACGCTCGCGATCGTTTCGGTGAGCCCCGAAATCCGCTATCCCGAACGGCCGAACCAGCGGCAGGGCGGTCATCTGATCCTGCTGCACGGCCGCGATCGCGAGGGCGCGTGGTTTCACAATCCATCGGGCGTCGCGCCGCATCAGGCCGACGTGTATCTGCCGTTCGCGACGATGGCGCGGTTCTATGCCGGACGCGGGATGACGCTGACGTTCGGCGCACGGTAGCGGCGGCGTGCGGTGTTCGGCAACGGCAGGACGGCAGTGTGGCAGGGCGGCGACAAGGGCGCGTGGTAGTAAGCGGTTGGCAATGCGGGGCTGGCGATACGAGGCTGGCGATGCGCCAGGTGACCGGTAAAGCGGGGCGGCACCTGGGCGCGCAAGCACGAACGTGGGCATGATCCGCGCGGCTGGTCATTTTCGCCGCGCTCGGTTACGGTGATGCCCATGCCCATGCCCATGCCCATGCCCATGCCCATGCCCATGCCCATGTCTGTGCCTGTGCGGTAGCCCCGCCCGCTCGCAAGCCACGGAGCCACCATCAGGCCTCACCGGCGCATCCGGCCCGCGCGGTCCTGCCCACCGAACACCACCCCTCACCAGGATTGGAACGCCCCGCCCATGATCCGTCCGCCCACGCCGATCTTCGACGCCGCCGCGACCGCGCGGCTGATGCCATACGCCGCGCTCGTCGAGGCGCTCGAACGCGCGAGCCTCGACTATGCGCAGCAGCGCATCGCGAGCCCCGAACGGCTCGTGGTGCCGCTCAACGCGGGCGGCATCATGCTGTCGATGCCCGCGACCGCGCCCGATCTCGCGATCCACAAGCTCGTCAACGTGTGCGCGAGCAACCGCGCGCGCGATCTGCCGACGATCCATGGCCAGGTCATGGCCTTCGACGCCGATATCGGCGAGACGCTGTTCGTGCTCGACGGCCCGACCGTGACGGGCCGCCGTACCGCGGCGATGTCGATGCTCGGCGTCGCGACGTTCATGCCCGCTGCGCCGCGCGAGTTCCTGCTGATCGGCACCGGCACGCAGGCGCTCCATCATCTCGAAGCGATCGGCGAGCTTTACCCCGAGGCGCGCGTATGGGTGCAGGGCAGCGCGCCCGAGCGTGCCGAGGCGTTCTGCGCCGCGCAGCGCGGCAAGGCGCGCGAACTGCGGATGCTGATGCAGCCGGCCCAACCCGCGCGAGGCGCCGCCGCGGCCTCTGCTTCCATCCCCGCCTCGATCGACGTCGTGATCGCGCTGACCACGAGCCGCCAGCCGGTCTATGACGAAGCGGCGCGTGCCGGACGGCTCGTGATCGGCGTGGGCGCGTTTACGCCGGAGATGGTCGAGATCGGCGCGAACACGCTCGCGGGAAGCGCCCTGTTCGTTGACGATCCCGCCGGCGCGAAGCACGAAGCCGGCGATTTCATCCAGGCGCGCGTGGACTGGGCGCGCGTCGCCGGCCTTGCCACGGTGCTCGGCGATGCCGGGCCGCGGCCGGGCGGCCCCGTGATGTTCAAGAGCGTGGGCTGCGCGGCCTGGGACCTCGCCGCGTGCCGGGTCGCGCGCGCGGCGTTGTCGTCGAAAACACCCTGAAAACAGGGCGCTTTCGCGCCCGCTTGGCATCTTGCCCCAACCTGGGGCAGATGTTGCCGTGCAAACTATTGCAAAACGTTGCACCATAGACGTTTGCCGGAAAAAAACGCCTGCGGATTTCCGCTGCCGGACCCGCGGGCTGCCGATTTCTGATCGACGCCTTTTCTCTTACGACGCTGCGACCGTGCCATGACGACCCAACAAGCCTCTGCCACACCCGAACTGCCGCTCGACATGATCATCTTCGGCGGGACCGGCGACCTGTCGTTCCGCAAGCTGCTGCCCGCGCTTTACATGGCGCATCTGCACGGCAATCTGCCATCCGATACCCGCATCCTCACGATCGGCCGCAAGCCGTGGTCGCGCGAGCAGTACATCGGCGAATTCATGGAGCAGAAGGCGAAGCCCTTCATCGAGAAGAAGGCGTTCGACGCAGCGGCGTGGGACAAATTTCTCGCGATCTTCGAATACGTGCGCATGGACGTCGATTCGCCCGACGATTACCTGCGCCTGAAGGAAGCCTCGCGCGAAGACGTGCGCCGCGTGTTCTATCTCGCGACCTCGCCGGACCTGTTCATGCACATCTGCGACAACCTTTCCGCGGCGGCGCTCGTCGACGGCAATTCGCGCGTCGTGCTCGAAAAGCCGCTCGGCCACGATCTCGCTTCCGCGCAGGAGATCAACATCGCGGTCGGCAAGCACTTTAGCGAAGCGCAGATCTACCGGATCGACCACTACCTCGGCAAGGAAACCGTGCAGAACCTGATGGTGCTGCGCTTCGGCAATCCGATCTTCGGGCCGCTGTGGCAGGCGCCGTACATCAAGAGCGTGCAGATCACCGTGGCCGAAACGGTCGGCGTGGGCAGCCGCGCGGGGTTCTACGACAAGACCGGCGCGCTGCGCGACATGGTGCAGAACCACCTGCTGCAACTGCTGTGCATCGTCGCGATGGAGCCGCCCGTGTCGCTCGATCCCGACGCGGTGCGCGACGAAAAGCTCAAGGTATTGCGCTCGCTGCGCCCGATGACGCCCGAGGACATCGCGCGCGACACGGTGCGCGGCCAGTACACCGCCGGCGCGGTCGACGGCGAGGCGGTCAAGGGCTACCTCGAGGAAGACAACGTGCCGGCCGGCAGCCGCGCCGAAACCTTCGTTGCGTTGCGCGCGCATATCAACAACTGGCGCTGGGCCAACGTGCCGTTTTTCCTGCGCACCGGCAAGCGCATGCAGAAGAAGCTCTCGGAAATCGTCATCGAGTTTTCCGATCTGCCGTTCTCGATTTTTCCGAGCGGTGGCCGCAACTATGGCAACCGGCTCGTGATCCAGTTGCAGCCGGAAGAGTCGATCCAGTTGCAGATGCTCGCGAAGGAACCGGGCAGCGGCATGCATATGCTGCCGGTGAGCCTGAATCTGGACCTGCAGCAGGCTTTCACCGAGCGTCGTGCCGAAGCGTATGAGCGACTGCTGATCGACGTGGTGCGCGGGCGTCTCACGCACTTCATGCGCCGCGACGAACTCGAAGCGGCATGGGCATGGGCCGAGCCGATTCTCGACGGCTGGGCGAAGTCGGGCGAGCGGCCGCGCTCGTATACGGCGGGCACGTTTGGGCCGGCCGCGTCGACTGCGTTGATGGCGCGCGAGAACGCGGTGTGGGCTGAAGAATCGCAGTAAGCGTTGCCGATGGGCGCCGCCGTGGTGTGGTGGCGCGATCGACGTGCCCGGCCCTATCACCGCAACCGCCGGATTCAACGGGTGGTTCGATCCTGAAGCGGCGCAAACGGCGCTGCGTTTGCCGATCAGACAGAAGTGATTCCGCTCGACTTGACGGACAGCGAGTTCGTGACGAGCCGCATCCCCGCGTGCGTGCGCATTGCCGCGTAGCAGGTTCGCGCTTCATGCGGGATGCAGCCCGCGCAGCAACTGGCGTACGCGCGACAGATCCTGCTCGACGTGGCCGTTCTTCTCGAACAGCTCGGCGAGCCAATCGACGAACGCGCGCACGCGCGGCGACACGCGACGGTTTTTCACATACGCGATCGAAACCGGCATCGGCACCGGTTTCCATTGCGGCAGCACTTCGCGCAGCAATCCCGCATCGAGGTAGGGCTGCGCGGCGACGCGCGCGGGCTGAATGAGACCGAGCCCCTGCAGGCCGCAGGTCAGGTAAGCCTGCTCGTCGGTGACTCTGACGAAGCCATCGAGCTTGACCGTGAGCGCTTCGCCGTCCACTTCGAAATCGAAATCACACTCGCGGCCGTTATGCGGCGACACGCAATTGACGGCGACGTGCGCATGCAGATCGTCGAGATCGACGGGCGTGCCGTGGCGGGCGAGATAAGCCGGACTCGCGCAGGTCACGTGTTCGAGCGTGCCGAGTTGCCGCGCGACGAGGCTCGAATCGGGCAATTCGCCGAGCTGGATGCTGCAATCGATTGCTTCGGATACCAGATCGACGGTGCGGATGCTCACGCCGATCGCGAGATCGAGATTCGGGTAGAGCGCGTGAAACTCGTCGAGAGCGGGCAACACGATTGCGGTTGCAACGGAGTTCGGCATTTCGATACGCAGACGGCCGGTCAGATTGTCGGTCGAATTACGGATGCTGGCTTCCATCTCGTCGATATCGGCGAGGATTTGCGCGCAGCGTTCGTAGTAGGCAGCGCCTTCCGGCGTGACGCTTAGACGCCGTGTCGTGCGGATCAATAGCGCGGTGCCCAGCAGGGCTTCCAGGTTCTGGACGATCGTTGTTGCTGTTGCTCTGGGGATGTTTAATGACTCCGCTGCGCGGGTGAAGCTGTTGGTGTCCACGATTCGGATGAATGTGCGCATGGCGGTTATTCGGTCAATCATGGAGTGTGCTCCTGGTAAAGGGTTTTGCCTGCGGCGGTTTTTTGTCGTTGTTCTGACTTTGTTGGCCTTTCCTTGTGTTCATGTCGGTCTATTGGCGTTGCCCCTGTGCGGGGCGGCACCTACTTTCTTTGCGGCTGCAAAGAAAGTAGGCAAAGAAAGCAGCTTCACACCGCCAGTTCTTAAGCGGGTCCCCTGGCTTGGAGGGGGCAGTGGTGCATCTGGAATCGGTGCCCTCGCACATTCAATGCAGGTGACAAAGCCATCATCCGTTCCCACTCCGCACTGCGTGCGTCGCGGACGGGGCTGCCAGGAGAACCAGCGGGTTCGTTCGCAAGCGAGGGCCATCGACTACGCCTCGGCGACACGCCGAAACAACCGATGGTTTTTGAGCTGGGGTTCGGCGCGCGCAGCGCCGCCGGAAGAATGACTGCCTTGTCACTTACGCGGAGTGCGCGAGGAGACAGACTCCAGATGCACCACGATCCCCTCCAGGCCAGGGGACCCGCTTAAGAGCTGGCGGTGTGAAGCTGCTTTCTTTGCCTACTTTCTTTGCAGCCGCAAAGAAAGTAGGTGCCGCCCCGCACAGGGGCAACGCCAATAGACCGACACGAACACAAGGAAAGGCCAACACCAGAAGAACAACGACAAAGAAGCACCGCCCCACACAGGGGCAACACCAACAGACCGACACGAACACAAGGAAAGGCCCACAAAGTCAGAACAACGACAAAACCACCGCAGGCAAAAAAATAAAAACAACAAAACATACCCCCGCGCCGCAGGCAAAAAAACCATCCGCTGCGCGGGCAAAACCACCCACTACTTCCTCAAAGAATCCATATCCACCACAAACCGATACTTAACATCACTCTTCAGCATCCGCTCATACGCCTCATTGATCTTCTGCATCGGAATAACTTCAATATCGGAAGTAATGCCATACCGCCCACAAAAGTCCAGCATCTCCTGCGTCTCCGCAACTCCCCCAATCAACGACCCGGCCAGGCGCCGCCGCTTGAGAATCAGATTGAACACCTGTGGCGACGGATGATCGTGCTCCGGTACGCCACAACGAGCGTCAGCGTGCCATCCCGCTTCAACAGACTCAAAAACGGATTCAGGTCGTGCTGCGCCGCCACCGTATTGATGATGAGATCGAAGCTGTTCGCATGCGCTTCCATCTCTTCCGGGTTCTTCGAAATCACCACCTCATCGGCACCCAGCCGTTTCGCATCCTCGATCTTCGACGGCGACGTCGTGAACAGCACGACATGCGCACCCATCGCATGCGCAAGCTTCACGCCCATATGGCCGAGACCGCCGAGGCCGACAATGCCGACCTTCTTGCCTGGACCCGCACCCCACGTGCGTAGCGGCGAATACGTCGTGATGCCCGCGCACAGCAGCGGCGCGACGCCGGCCGGGTCGAGGCTGGCCGGCACGTGTAGCGTGAAGGCTTCGTCGACGACGAGTTGCGTCGAGTAGCCGCCGTATGTCACCCGGCCGTCGACGCGATCCATGGCGTTGTACGTGCCGACAAAACCGCTCTCGCAATACTGTTCGAGACCTTCCGCGCAATTCGCGCAGGTGCGGCACGAATCGACCATGCAGCCCACCGCGACGAGATCGCCGACCTTGTGCTTCGTCACGTTCGGGCCCACCGCGCTCACGCGGCCCACGATCTCGTGGCCCGGCACCAGCGGGTAGATCGTGTTCTTCCATTCATTGCGTGCCTGGTGCAGGTCGGAATGGCACACGCCGCAGAACAGCACGTCCATCTGCACGTCATGGGCGCGAGGCGCGCGGCGTTCGAGGTCGAACGGGACCAGCGGCGCGCTGGCGTCGGTTGCTGCATAGGCATAAGTCGTGCTCATGGGTAGCTCCAGCAAAAAGATGATGGCGCAAAAGGCGGCGCGCCAGCGATACGCAACCTGCGTTGCGGATGTGGCGAACCCCAGCATGAAACAGGATCGTGATGCGAACGACGGCAAGCGCGAAGCGGACCCGATTCTCCACTCGATGCGAGGTAGGGCAACGAATGGACGGGCGCGCTTTGCGCAACGAAAAGGACGATCCGGCAGGGTTCCCATCATAGGAGCCAGACACCGCTCGCGGAATACCTGATCGTCTTGAAGGTTTGCCTAAAACTCCTGGGTAGCGGCACGGCAGGCTGTTTGATGCTAGATTTCAAGCATTATTCTCTTGCCTGTCACCATACCGTCATGTCCACCCAAGTTGTCCGCCCAGCCACGCAAGACCTCGCGCAGCAGCGCGTGCTCGAACTGTTCGAGGTTCTCGCACCCAATGTCGGCTTCACGCGCACGAGTCTCGAAGGCGTCAACCTGCTGCGCGCGAATCAGCCGATGCCGCGCATGCCGGTGATGTACGAGCCGAGCATCGTGATTGTCTGCCAGGGACGCAAGCGCGGTTATCTCGGCGATCAGGTGTTCCAGTACGACGCGCAGCAGTATCTCGTGCTGTCGGTGCCGCTGCCGTTCGAATGCGAGACCGAGGCGAGTGTAGAGGAGCCGTTTCTCGGCATCTCGGTACGCGTCGATCTGACGATGGTCGCCGAGTTGCTGATGGCCCTCAACGAAACGCAGGGCGTCGCGCAGAACGAGCCGGTCGGCATCTATTCCACGCCGCTCGACCCGGCGCTCAGCAACGCGGTGCAGCGCTTGATGGAAGCGTTGGCCGCGCCGCTCGACGCGCGCATTCTCGCACCCGCCATCGTGCGCGAAATCTGTTATCGCGTATTGACCGGCGAGCAGGGCGATGCGATTCGCGCGGCGCTCACGCATCAGAATCACTTCGGCCGCATTGCGAAGGCGTTGCGGCGCATTCATGCGGACTATCACGGTTCGCTCGACGTCGATACGCTCGCGGCCGAAGCGGGCATGAGCCTCGCGGTGTTTCATGCGCAATTCAAGGCAGTCACGGCCACCTCGCCGATGCAGTACGTGAAGACCACGCGCCTGCATCACGCGCGTCTTCTGATGGTGCAGGACGGTTTGAATGTAGGCGCGGCCGCGGTGCGGGTTGGCTATGAAAGCGCGTCGCAATTCAGCCGCGAGTTCAAGCGCCTGTTCGGCCTCAGCCCCGGCGACGAAGTCAAACGCATGCGTGCCGTGTACGACTCGCCGCCGCGGCAGCCGCCCAAGCCGGCGCCGCGCTATGTCACCGCGGTCTGATGGCGACAGGCGGCTACAGGCCGCTGAACCAGTTGTAGCCCTGGTCTTCCCAGTAGCCGCCAGGGTTCGTGTTGGTCACGAAAATGGCCGCGATATGCTTCGGGTTCTTGAAGCCGAGCTTGGTCGGCACACGCAGCTTTAGCGGATAACCGTATTTGGCCGGCAGCGGCTCGTTGCGGAAATCGAGCGTCAATTGCGTTTGCGGATGCAGCGCAGTCGCCATGTCGAGGCTCGAGTAATAGCGGTCCGCGCATTTGAAGCCCACGTAGCGCGCGCTCAGATCGGCGCCGATCCGTTCGAGGAACGTGCGGAACGGCACGCCGCGCCATTGTCCGATCGCGCTCCATCCTTCGATGCAGACGTGACGTGTGATCTGCGAAACCTGCGGCAGCGCGCGCAGCTGTTCGAGCGTCCAGCTGCGCTTGTCGGCGATGAGCCCCGACACTTCGAGCCGGTAGGTCGAGCCGTCGATATCGGGCGCGTCGAACTCGGGATAGAACGCGTTGAACGGAAACGGGTCGGTGATCTCGCGTTCCGAATAGGTCGGCGCGAGTTTGTTGCGGTTGAACAGCCACGCCTGCACGCGATCGTTCCAGCGCGACATGGCCCACAGCACCTTGTCGACGGAATCGCCGTCCTGCATGTTGCAGCCCGACAGCATCGCGAGCGCGCCGATCGACAGCGACGAGCGCAGGAACAGACGCCGCTGCAACTGCTCGATCTGCGGCTGGTGGTCGGCGAGAAGGATGCGCGAGCGGCGCGTATCCTGCGCGGCAGCGGCACTTTCGGCACTCCCGGCGCTATCGGTTCCGTCGTTTCGTTTGGGCGTGTTCATGCGCGAGTCCTTTCCTGCGCTTCGCGCGGGGCATGCGAGACGCGGCGCGCGCGGCCCGTGAACATTGGCGGCAACGTGCGCGGCACCAGCAGCACGAGCGCCAGATGCACGACGACGAAGCCGGCCACGCCGGCCATCGCGACGAAGTGCACGCGCCGGGCGAAGTCGAAGCCGCCGAACAGCGCGGTTAGCCACGAGAATTGCACGGGCTTCCAGATCGACAGTCCCGAAGCGACGAGCAACACGCCGAGCATGAGCACGAGCAGATAGAGCGCGCGCTGCACCGCGTTGTATCGGCCGGTATCGTGCGGCAGTCTGAAGCGCAAGGCGAGCGCCGCATCGCGCGCCACCTCGCGCGGATGAACCGGCAGCAGCTTGCGCCGCAAATGCCCGCTTGCGAGGCCATACGCGAGATACAGCAGGCCGTTCGCGCACAGCAGCCACATCGCCGCGAAATGCCAGGCGATCGAGCCGCCGAGCCAGCCGCCGACCGTTGCCCACACCGGGAACGTGAACGGAAAGATCGGCGAGGCGTTGTAGATCGCCCAGCCGCTCATCAGCATGCAGACCATCGCGAACGCGTTGATCCAGTGCGTCACGCGCACGACGAGCGGGTGAACGATCAGGATGGCTTGCGGTTTTGCCTGCGGTTCGGACATCGGCGGAAAGCGCTCAGCGAAGAGAAGCGGCAAGCCGCGCCCGGTGCGGGCGCGGCCATTCGAATAAAATACAGGGAAGGGCGGTGCCTTACATCGGCGGCGTCACGCCATGCTCGCCGGCCGAGATGAAGTTCGCGGTCATCGAGCCGTCCGCTTCCTTATGCGCGAACAGCACGACCTTCGTGCCCGACGTGAGCAGCGCGCGGGTGCCCGGTTCGAGGCTGACGATGGGCACGTCCTGCGGAATCACGATCTTCTTTTCGCCGTCCTTGTACTTGACCGTGATCGTGCGGCCGTTGCTGACCACGAGCGAGCCGACCGTGCCGTTCGTCATCGTGCTGTTCGCGCCGAGATCCCACGGGCGATGGCCTTCGCCCGAGCCGCGCATGCTGGCCGGGAACACGTGCACTTCGAGCGCCTTCAGCGTGCCGTCGGCTTGCGGAATCGCGGCGGTGCCGACATAGCTGTCCGGCTTGATGTCGTTGACGTTGGCGAGCAGGACGCCGCGAATCGGCGTGTCGGCGGGCAGCTTCACGTCGACGTCCTTGCCGTCGCGCGTGTGCACTTTGAGCACGTCGCCCGACAGCGACGTTATCGTGCCGCGCAGGCCGGTCGGCGCGGCGGTCTGGGCCTGGGCCGCGGGCATCGTGGCGAACAGGGCGGCGGCGAGCGCGGGGGCGGTGAGGGCGCGCAGCATTCGCGCGGAAACGATCTTCATGAGGCTGCTCCAGGAAGGGTGAAACAGGGAATGGTGCGCACAGCCTAGCTCGCGCCCTGGCTCGTCGCGGTGACAGGCGGATGACAAAAACGTCATGAACGCAGGGTGACGGCCACGTAGAATGGCCGCCAGGGCCATTGCGGCGTATCGGGCATATTCGGGCATATCGAAGCGTGTGGAGCGTGCCGATCGGATATGCCGCGGGCCATTATGTCGAACCGTGGGCAGGAGCCGCGCGCATCATGAGCATTCTCGTCATCGAAGACGATCCGAAGACCGGCGATTATCTGAAGAAGGGCTTGCGCGAGAGCGGCTATGCGGTCGACCTCGCGCGTACCGGCACGGACGGCCTGCACATGGCGCTGGAACACGCATACGAACTCGTGGTGCTCGACGTGATGCTGCCCGGCATCGACGGATGGGAAATCATGCGCGCGTTGCGCGCGCGGCGCGATCTGCCGGTGATTTTCCTGACCGCGCGCGATCAGGTTAGCGACCGGATTCGCGGCCTCGAACTCGGCGCCGACGACTATCTCGTCAAGCCGTTTTCGTTTACCGAACTGGTGCTGCGCATTCGCACGCTGCTGCGCCGCGGCGTGATTCGCGAGAGCGACGTGTTCGAGGTGGCCGACCTGAAGCTCGACGTGCTGCGCCGCCGGGTCACGCGCGAGGGCGTCGAGATTCCGCTCACGAACAAGGAATTCATGCTGCTGCATCTGCTCGTGCGGCGCGAGGGCGAGGCACTGTCGCGCTCGCAGATCGCCTCGGAAGTGTGGGACATGAACTTCGACAGCGACACCAACGTGGTCGACGTGGCGATCAAGCGGTTGCGCGCGAAGATCGATCATCCGTTCGAGAAGAAGCTGATTCACACGGTGCGCAGCATCGGCTACACGTTCGGCGACGGCGCATGAGACTGTGGACCGAACGCTCGCTGATCGCACGCACGACGATACTGTTCGCGCTGATCGCGTGCGTCGTGATCGGCTCGCTCGGCGCGTATTTCTATCAGTCAGCCGAAGTATCGCTGCAGCGCCGCGCCGACGTCGTGCTGACCGGCCGCGTCGAGCATTTCAGCCGCATCGTGCACGATCTTTATTCGGTCAGCGAATTGAAGAAGCGGCCGCTGCTGTTCGAGACGATGCTCGGCGCGGAGGAGGACGTGCTGCTGTTTCGCCGCCCGGGCGAAGCGCCGTTCGTCGACGTGAATCCGGGCAATCTCGCGGTGCCTGATTTGCCGGCGCGTCCGGCGGGCAATCTGCCCGGCGTCGCCGATATCCGTCAGACGTTGCTGCCCGACGGCGTGCCCGTGCATTGGGCGGTCGCCACGGCGAGAGCGCGCGAGGACGGTACCGAAGTCGAAGTGATCGCGGGGCACCCGATGACCCACGAAATGCGCATGCTGGCCGCGTACCGCAACCGCATCGTGCTCGCGACGCTGATCGGCATGCTGGCCGCGACGCTGCTCGCCTACTGCGTATTGCGCCGCGCGCTGCGGCCGGTGCGCGAGATCGCGACGCGCGCCGCGCAGATCAGCCCGGCGAATCTCGCGGTGCGTCTCGACAGCGAGGCCGCGCCGCTCGAACTGCGTCAGCTCACGCGCGCGTTCAACGCCATGCTCGATCGTCTCGCGGACGGCTATCAACGCTTGCAGCAGTTTTCCGCCGACCTCGCGCACGAGATCCGCACGCCGGTTGGCGTGCTGATCGGTCAGACCCAGGTCGCGCTCGCGCAACCACGCGAGGCCGACGAATATCAGCAACTGCTCGAATCGAATCTGGAAGAGCTGAATCGCCTCAGTCATATCGCCGAGAACATTCTCTTTCTCGCGCACGCGGATCATGCGGGCTTGCCGATCGAGCGGCAGCCGGTCGACCTGCAAGGCGAACTGCTCAGGATCGCAGATTATTTCGAAGGTCTTGCCGACGAACGCGGCATGCGCTTCGAAGTCGATGCGGCCGGCGTGGTGTCGGCGAACCCGATGCTATGCCGCCGTGCGATCAACAATCTGGTCGTCAACGCGGTGCGTTACGGCGCGGGCGATACGGTCGTGCGCCTGAGCGGCGCGCAGGACGAGCAGGGCGCGACCGTGACGGTCGAAAACGAGGGCGCGCCGATTCCGGACGCGCAACTGGACCGTCTGTTCGACCGCTTCTATCGCGGCGACGCGGCGCGCAGCGCCTTCACCGAATCGAACGGACTCGGGCTCGCGATCGTCAAGGCGATCATGCATCTGCATGGCGGCACCGCGCGCGCGGTGTGCCCGATGCCGGGCGTGGTGCGCTTCGAGCTGAGGTTTCCGGGCGCCTGAGCGGGCGAGTTGCGAAGCAGCAAGCGCCGCCACGCGATCGGCTGGCCGGCAGCGTCTCTTACGCGTCCGGTCCATCCGTTGCCGGCTGGTTCTCATAGTGCGCGCGCTTTTTCTCGTACATCAGCAGATCGGCGCGCTGTACGCCCGCTTCGAGCCGGTCGCCGCGCTGGCAGGTCGCCGCGCCCATCGAGAAGCTCAGCGGTGCGCCCGGATAGAACTGGTTGTTCATCTCGACGAGCTGATGGATCGAATCGATCATCGCGGCGCCGCCGCGCTCGTCGGTATCGGGCATCAGGATCGCGAATTCGTCGCCGCCGATACGCGCCGCGTGGAACGGCAGCTCCATCGCCTTCGCGAGCACTTCGCCGGCGCGCCGCAGCAGCGCGTCGCCGGCCGCATGGCCGAGCTGATCGTTCACGCGCTTCAGGCCGTTCAGGTCGGCCATGATGATCGTCACGGGCCACGGCCCCTTGCGTTCGAGCCGGTTCAGTTCGTCGACGTAGAACGAGCGGTTGCGCAGCTTCGTCAGCACGTCGTGCTTGCCGAGGAATTCGAGGTAGGCCTCGGCCTTCTTGCGCGCGGTGATGTCCGTGAGCGCGACGAGCACGAGGTCCCAGCTATCCTCGTGGCCGGGCAGCACCGAGAATTGCAGATGCACGTGCACCTCGTTGCCGTCGAGCGAGTAGTTGAGCACTTCGCGCTGCTGGAACAGCTTGTTGTCCCACAGGTCGATCAGCTGCTCGCGGAAATGCGGGCGCATGTCGTCGCGGAACACGTCGGCGAGACGCGCGAGCAGCGTCTTCTTGTCCTTCGCGGCGAACATGCCGAGCGTGTGCTGGTTCACGTCGAGCACGTGAATCTCCGCCATGCAGCGTTCGACGAACTCGGGATGCACGTCGGTAAACACGCGGAAATCGCTGATGCCCGCCGCGCGCGCGCCGTCGATCAGGCGCTTGACCGCGCTGAAATCCTCGACCCATAGCGACACCGGCGAATGCTCGAAGAGACCGCGCGCGTACTGCTCGGCCAGCGAGACGCGGCGCCGCGCGCCTTCGAGTTCGGTGATGTCTTCGGTCGACACGAGCACGCGGTCCCAGCGCTCCTCGTGACCGGGCAGCACGGCGCCCTTGAGCAGCACGTCGAGCCGCCGTCCGCCGAGCGTGTAGTTGACCGTGTGGCTCGTGAAGTGCAATTGCCCGGCCCATAACTGGCACAGCTCTTCGAGGTGCGTCTTCAGCATGTCGTCGCGGAACACCGACGCGAGGTTATGCGTGAGCGTGTCGAAATCGGCGGCCTCGAACTGCGCGAGTGTCTGCCGATTGACCTTGATGACGCGGATGCGGTGCGCGCATTCGGCAACCCGGCGCGGGTCTTCCGCGAAATGGGCGCGCAGATCGGTCACGCCCGCGGCGCGCCATGCATCGAACAGCGTCTGCACGCCGCTGAAGTCTTCGAGCCAGAGCGAGACGGGGGCGAGCTCGAACATCCCGGAATCGTCGTTGACAGGCGCAGAGCCGCTCGTGAGGGTATCCAGCATGAGGTTCTCGGGATCGAAAGTGCGGCTATTTTATGACGGCTTCGCGCGCGCCGAAACGAAAGACTGGCGAGACGTCGTTTTTTTTCGCAGGCGCTGGGGGGCGAAAGCGGCCAAAGCGGCGAGGGGACGGCCATGCACGCGCGACCTTGCTACACTCGGACATCATGGGTTCGGCTTGAGCCCTGTCCAAACCCCGTCCGAACTCCGTCCATTCACCCCGTCGGGACACTATCGTCATGAAGCCATCCCTGCTGGTTCTGATCCCTCTAAGCGACGCGAGCCGCGCGAGTGTCGAGGCCGCGTTCGACGTCGTCTACGCCCCCGAACCGACGCAGCGCGAAGCCGCGCTCGCCACGCACGGCGCGGCGATCCGCGCGGTGCTGACGAACGGCACGACGGGTCTTGCTGCCGCGGAAATCGACCGCATGCCGCGACTCGAACTGCTGAGCGCGCTTGGCGCCGGCTACGAAAACCTCGCCGTCGATCACGCGCGCTCGCGCGGCATCGTGCTCGTCAACGGCGCGGGCACCAACGATCACTGCGTCGCCGATCACGCGTTCGCGTTGCTGCTGGCCGTCGTGCGCGACATTCCGCAGCTCGACCGGGCGACGCGCGAAGGGGTATGGCGCGATCATCTGCCCTTGCATCCGAATGTGTCGAACAAACGTTTGGGGATCGTCGGGCTCGGCCATATCGGCGCGAAGATCGCGCGCCGCGCCGCCGGGTTCGACATGGAGGTCGGCTACCACAACCGCAAGCCGCGCGAAGATTCGCCGCTGCGCTATTTCGACAACGTCGCGGCACTCGCGCAATGGAGCGACTTTCTCGTCGTGGCGACGCCGGGCGGCGCGGGCACGCGGCATCTGATCGGCGAGACCGTGCTGGCGGCGCTCGGTTCGCGCGGCTTCGTGGTCAACGTGTCGCGCGGCAGTGTCGTCGATACGGCGGCCCTGGCCCGGGCGCTGGCAGCGGGAACCCTGGCGGGCGCGGCGCTCGACGTCTACGAGGGCGAGCCCGAACCGCCGCAGGCGCTGCTCGGGCTGCGCAACGTGGTGCTGACGCCGCATGTCGGCGGCCGCTCGCCGGAAGCGATCACCGCGTCGGTCGACAACTTTCTCGCCAACGCGCGGCGGCATTTCGCGGGCGAGCCAGTGCTGACGCCGATCTGAATCCGAACGGCGCGGCGGGGCGGCAACGCTGAAAGCCAAACGGAAACTATCGGCGAGCCGGATAGTTTCCGTCGCGAATCGCGATTTCCCTTGTGACGGCGACGCGCATACGATGGTCGCTATCGTATGAGCCGCCTGAGTAGTATGAGCAGCACGGATGACCCGCTGCTTCGGCTCATCCGCAACCGCGCCGGAGATCGCCCATGGAGCATCGCGCCCGCACGCAGAACGAGCGGCTCGACATCAAGACCACCACCTGCTACATGTGTGCGTGCCGCTGCGGCATTCGCGTGCATCTGCGCGATGGCGAGGTGCGCTACATCGACGGCAATCCCGAGCATCCGCTCAACCAGGGCGTGATCTGTGCGAAGGGCGCCTCGGGCATCATGAAGCAGTACTCGCCCGCGCGCCTTACGCAGCCGTTGCTGCGCAAGACCGGCGCCGAGCGCGGCAGCGCGCAGTTCGAGCCGGTCTCGTGGGAGGTCGCATTCGACCTGCTCGAAAAGCGCCTCGCCGCGATTCGCGCGACCGATCCGAAGAAGTTCGCATTGTTCACAGGCCGCGATCAGATGCAGGCGCTGACCGGTCTCTTCGCCAAGCAGTTCGGTACGCCTAACTATGCGGCGCATGGCGGCTTCTGCTCGGCGAACATGGCGGCCGGCATGATCTATACGATAGGCGGCTCGTTCTGGGAGTTCGGCGGGCCCGATCTCGACAGCGCGAAGCTGTTCTTCATGATCGGCACGGCCGAGGATCATCATTCGAATCCGCTCAAGATCGCGCTCTCGAAGTTCAAGCGCGCGGGCGGCCGCTTCATCGCGATCAATCCGGTCCGCACCGGCTATGCGGCGATTGCCGACGAGTGGGTGCCGATCAAGCCCGGCACCGACGGCGCGCTCTTCATGGCGTTCCTGCACGAACTGATCGCCGCCGACGCGTGGGATCACGAGTTCGTGCGCCGCTACACGAATGCGGCCGAGCTGATCGATCTCGACGAGGGTAGCGAGAACTTCGGCCTCTTCGTGCGCGATCCGCGGCGGCCCGTGGGCAATCCGCTGTTTCCGCAGAACCATCTCTGGTGGGACCCGGCCGCGCAGCGCGCGGTGCCGCATCACACGCCGGGCGTCACGCCCGCGCTCGACGGCCGCTATACGCTCGAGGACGGCAAACCGGTCACGCCGTCGTTCGCGTTGCTGCGCGAGCGCGTCGCCGCTTGCACGCCGGAGTGGGCCGCAGAAATCACCGGCATCGCGGCGGCAACGATCCGCCGTCTCGCCGGCGAAATGATCGAAACGAGCCGCCGGCATCGCATCACGCTGCCGATCCGCTGGACCGATGCCTGGGGCGAAACGCACGAAACGGTCAGTGGCAATCCGGTTGCCTTTCATGCGATGCGCGGGCTGGCCGCGCATTCGAACGGCTTCCAGTCGATTCGCGCGCTGGCGGTGCTGATGTCGCTGCTCGGCACGATCGACCGGCCCGGCGGCTTTCGTCACAAGTCGCCGTTTCCGCGCGCGGTGCCGCCGTCGGCGAAACCGCCGAACAGTCCCGACGCGGTCAAGCCGAATACGCCGCTCGCGACCGGCCCGCTCGGCTGGCCCGCCGCGCCCGAGGATCTGTTCGTCGACGAACACGGCGGCCCCGTGCGCATCGACAAGGCGTTCTCGTGGGAGTATCCGCTCGCGGTGCATGGCGTCATGCATAGCGTCATCACCAACGCATGGCGCGGCGATCCGTACCCGATCGATACGCTGATGATCTTCATGGCCAATATGGCGTGGAATTCGTCGATGAATACGATGAAGGTGCGCGAGATGCTGGTCGACAGGCACGCGAACGGCGAGTACAAGATTCCGTTTCTCGTCGTGTGCGATGCGTTCCAGTCGGAGATGACCGCGTTCGCCGATCTGATCCTGCCCGACACGACCTATCTCGAACGCCATGACGCGATGTCGATGCTCGACCGGCCGATCTCCGAGTTCGACGGTCCCGTCGATTCGGTGCGTGTGCCGGTCGTGCCGCCGACCGGCGAGTGCAAGCCGTTTCAGGAAGTGCTGATCGAACTTGCGGCGCGCCTGAAGTTTCCGGCTTTCACCACGGCGGACGGCGCGCGGCGCTTTCGCGACTATCCCGACTTCATCGTCCATCACACCACGTCGCCCGATTCCGGCGTCGGCTTTCTGATCGGCTGGCGCGGCAAGGACGGCGACAAGGCGCTCGTGGGCGAGCCGAATCCGCGCCAATGGGAGCAGTACGCGAAGAACAACTGCGTGTTCCATTACCGCTTGCCCGAGACCTTGCAGTACATGCGCAACTGCAACGGACCGTATCTCGACTGGGCGGTCAAAAACGGCTTCCGCAAATTCGGCGAGCCGATCCTGATCCAGCTTTACTCGGACGTGATGCAGAAATTCAGGCTCGCGGCGCAAGGGCGCACGCGCGGCCGACAACCGCCCGAGCATCTGCGTGCGCGCCTCGCAACCTATTTCGATCCGCTGCCGTTCTGGTATGCGCCGCTCGAAAGCGCCGTGACCGATCTCGCGCGGTTTCCGCTGACGGCGCTCACGCAGCGGCCGATGGCGATGTATCACTCGTGGGATTCGCAGAACGCGTGGCTGCGGCAGATTCATGGGGAGAACTATCTTTACGTGAATCCGCAAACGGCGTCGGCGCAGGGCATTGCCGATGGCGGCTGGATCTACGTCGAATCGCAATGGGGCCGCGTGCGCTGCATGGCGCGCTTCAGCGAAACCGTCGAGCCGGGAACCGTATGGACCTGGAACGCGATCGGCAAGGCGGCCGGCGCGTGGAATCTCGGCCCCGGCGCGAACGAATCGCAGCGCGGCTTCCTGCTCAATCACCTGATTACCGACGAACTGCCCGGCGGCGATGGGCAGGCCGCGCGTCTGTCGAACTCCGATCCGGTGACGGGGCAGGCCGCCTGGTACGACGTGCGTGTGCGGATCTATCCCGCCGAAGCCGACGCGCGGCATACGTTGCCGCAATTCGCCGCAATGCCTGAATTGCCCGGCTCGGTGGGCGGCGGTGGTGTCGTGTCGCGCATCGTGCAGACCTATTTCGCGGGCCGTGGCGAATTCGCGGCGCGTCTGCGCGGCGCGGCCCGCCGCAAGTAACGATGACGCTGACGATGGCGGAAGCGACGGCAAGGAGCGTGCGATGACCCAGATGGCGCTGGTGATCGACCTGAACGTGTGCGTGGGTTGCCAGGCATGCGTGACGAGCTGCAAGGAGTGGAACACGTCGGGCGAGTCGGGCAGTCTCGCGGACTTCAACCCCTACGACGCGGACCCGTCCGGCACGTTCTTCAACCGCGTGCAGAGTTTCGAGGCGGGCAGTTTCCCCGACACGGAGATGATCCATTTTCCGAAGTCCTGCCTGCATTGCGAGGACCCGCCGTGCGTGCCCGTGTGTCCGACCGGCGCGAGCTACAAGCGCAAGGAAGATGGTCTCGTGCTGGTCGATTTCGATCGCTGCATCGGCTGCAAGTATTGCGCGTGGGCGTGTCCGTACGGCGCGCGCGAGCTCGACGAAGGGCGCAAGGAGATGACCAAGTGCACGCTGTGCGTCGATCGCATTCACGATGACAAGCTCTCCGAGCGCGATCGCCAGCCCGCTTGCGTGCTCGCGTGCCCGACTTCGGCGCGGCTCTTCGGCGACATTCACGATCCGCAGTCCGTCGTGTCGCAAGCGATCAGGGAGCGCGGCGGCTATCAGTTGATGCCGGAGTGGGGCACGCGTCCCGCGAATCATTATTTGCCGCGCGTGCCGACCACGTCCGCCGGTTGCGGTGGCGACGCATGCGCGTGCAAATCGTCCGGCTCGGCGGCCGACGGTTCGACGCCCATGCCGGCCTCGCCCGAAGCGGAACTCGCATCGGAACTCGAAGCGCAGCTCGGACGCGGCGAACTGCATCTCGCGTCGATGGCGAAGCGCATCTGAACAACAGCATGAACAACAGCGAGACCTCACGATGAATCCGGCATTTTCCGTCGTATTCCTGACGACTTTGAGCGGCGCGGCGCAGGGCTTGCTGATTGCGCTCGTCGGCGTGGAGAGCGCGGCGTGGTGGGGTCTCGTTGCGCAACCGGCCGCCGCGACCGCGTTTTACGTCGCCGGCGCGGCATTGGCCGTGGTGCTGGGCGGCCTCGGACTGATCGCGTCGTTTTTCCATCTCGGCCATCCCGAGCGCGCATGGCGGGCGATCGCGATGTGGCGCACCTCGTGGCTGTCGCGCGAATGCCTGTGCCTGCCCGCGTTTCTCGCGTGCGCGTGCCTGTATGGCGTCGCGCACGCGTTTGGTTGGCCGTGGTCGCTTGCGCTCGGCTGGCTCGGCGTGCTCGCGAGCGTGGCGCTATTCGTCTGCACCGCGATGATCTATGCCTGCCTGCGCTTTCTGCAGGAATGGGCGACGCCGCTGACGCTCGTCAACTTCGTGTTGCTCGGCTGCGCATCGGGCTTCACGCTCGCGACGGCGCTCAGCGCATGGCTCGCGCCTGCGTTGACGGCCGGGCTCGCGATCTGCGCGTGTCTGCTGACGCTGGCGGGATGCGCGAGCCGTTCGGCCTCGCTCGTGCGCAATGCGCGCTTGCGGCCGAAGTCGACCGTGCAGAGCGCCACCGGCATTCGCAACCCGAAGCTCGTGCAGGTGACGCGCGGCTTCACGGCGGGCGCGTTCAATCTGCGCGAGTTTTTCCACGGCAAGTCGGCGGGGACGTTGCGTGGCGTTAAATGGGCTTTTCTCGCGGCTGCGTTCGTTGCGCCGGTGCTGTTGATCGTGCTCGGCGCGAGCCTGCATTCGATTGACGTGTCGTTCGGGCTGCTGGCCGCGGCCTCGCTCGTGCAGTATGCGGGGCTCGTTGCCGAGCGCTGGTTTTTCTTCGCGGAGGCGAAGCATCCGCAGAATCTTTATTACGCGCGGGTGGGGTGAGAGGCTGGGGCGGGGGAGTGATGCGGGCAACCGCGTGCGATTCCGAGGGAGGATGAGCCGATGCTATGATAGGCACATGTGCCTATCATGCACGACGCGCCCGTCTGTTATGCCGGTACGTCGATGACCAATCGGGAAAAATATCTCGTACTGTTGCAGCAAGCCGGCGTCACGCAGGTCGAGAGTGTCGCCTTGATTGCCCGGCAGACGCAACGGCCCTGTTCGCCGCGCACGGTACGGACCTGGCTCGCGAAGCCCGGGACGCCGAGCGCACGGCCTTGTCCTGGCTGGGCCATCGAGGCGCTCGAGCGCCAACTCGAGAATGAGAAATAACGCGACTCTTCCACAGGCCCGGGTGCTTGCCCTCGATGTGCCGATTCCTTGCGACACGGAAACGTGATGACTCTCCAACTACAGGCGCTGCTGCAAACGGTCGATGCCAGCAAGACGCAACTCGATGCGGCACGCCCGCTGCCGCCCCACACGCTCGCGTCGCTGCGCGAAAAGCTTCTGCTCGAGTGGACCTATCACTCGAATGCGATAGAGGGAAATACGCTCACACTGCGCGAAACCAAGGTCGTGCTCGAGGGTATTACCGTAGGCGGAAAGTCGTTGCGCGAGCACTTCGAGGCGACGAATCATCGCGACGCGATCCTGTATGTCGAAGAGATCGTCGCGAAAAGCGAAACGCTCTCGGAGTGGCAGATCCGGAATATTCACGCACTGGTGCTCAAGGCGATCGACGACAAGGAGGCAGGCCGTTATCGCCAGGAGAACGTGGTGATCGCGGGCGCCAGCACGACGCCGCCCGATTTTCTGCATCTGCCGGCGGAAATGAAGCAGTTGATCGCGTGGTATGACGGCGCGGGAGCGATGCATCCGGTCGAGCGGGCCGCGGAACTGCATACGCGGTTCGTCAGGATTCATCCGTTCGTGGATGGCAATGGCCGAACCGGTCGGCTGCTTCTGAACTTCGAGTTGATGAAGGCCGGTTATCCGCCGGCGATCATCCGGAAAGAGGACCGGCTCGCCTACTACAATGCCCTGGACGAAGCCTGCGTGAGCGGCAACTATGACAGCATTTTCGTGCTGGTCGCCCACTCCGTGCTGCGTTCGTTGACGACCTACCTCGATGTGCTCGGACTCGCCGATTCGAGGCGTGACGACGAGTGACCGGTGCGGGGTTCGGAACCGTTGTAAATCGCTCGCGCAATCTATGCCGCATGCGGCACAAACTTTTCATCTCTCCCGCCAATACACGACCGGATTGAGGTCATATTCGTGTCGTTTCCGTTTTGGAGCGCGTTCATTTTCGTTGGCGGTTCGGCACCGGGATAAAACCGGTTATTGTCGACACCCGTGCTCTTGCTGATCTTTCTCCCGTCAAGTTTTCCTGCTCAATAGGGGCGCGACTTGCCGTCTTTTTGCCGGCTGATAGCGCTATTCGCCGGGCACGTCCCGGCGGCAATTATTTGCGCTGTATAAGCCGCTATTTCCACGAATTTCCAGGTTTCACCTATGGACAGAAAATCGCCAAACGTTTGCGTTTTGCGAATTTAAATTTTCCTTATATTAATTTATCAATAATTTGCAGTTTGGCTCGATAAACACTGGCTTTTTTAGGATAAGGCCGCTTAGAATTCTTTCCCTTCGGGGGAGTCGATATAGCATCCGGCTCGATTAATTTTTAGTGACACCAAAACAAAAACGACGGTAACAACAACGCTATGGGGTCCAGAATTCTGTCGATATTTGGCACGCGACCGGAAGCCATCAAGATGGCGCCGCTCGTCATGCGACTCGAACGCGAGGCGGAAGTTGAATCAGTTGTTTGCGTGACTGGCCAGCACGGATCGATGCTCGGTCAGGTGCTCGATCTTTTCGGCATCAAGCCGCATTACGATCTGGCGGTGATGACGGCCAATCAGACACTCAATGGCCTGAGTGCGCGGCTCCTGACGTCACTCGACGAGGTGCTTGCCGCCACGGGGCCGGACCGCGTGCTCGTGCACGGCGACACCACGACCGCCTCGGTGGCGGCGCTGGCCGCCTTCCATCGCCGCATACCAGTCGGGCACGTCGAAGCTGGGCTGCGTACCGGCAACCTGATGCAGCCGTGGCCAGAAGAAATGAACCGTCGCGTGGTCGACGTCATGAGCGACCTGATGTTCGCGCCGACCCCGCGTTCGAAGTCGAATCTCGAAGCCGAACACCTGCATGGCCGGATTGTGGTGACCGGCAACACGGTGATCGATGCGCTGCTGGCCATTGCCGCTCGCCTGGACGGCGACGCCGCGCTGCGTGCCGAACTCGACGCGCGCGTGCCGCCGCTCGACGACGCTTTGCCGGTGCTGCTCGTTACCGGACATCGCCGCGAGAGCTTCGGCGACGGTTTCGCGCGTATCTGCGAGGCGCTCAACCATCTGGCGCGCAGCGGGAAGGTGCAGATCGTCTATCCGGTGCATTTGAATCCCAACGTGCGCGGACCGGTGCAGGCGACGCTTGGCGAGGTGCCGCACGTTCATTTGATCGAGCCGCTCGACTATCTGAGCTTCGTGAGGCTTATGCAGCGCGCGTCGATCATCCTGACCGACTCGGGTGGCATTCAGGAAGAGGCCCCTGCGCTCGGCAAACCGGTGCTCGTGATGCGTGACGTCACGGAGCGCCCCGAGGCGGTCGAGGCCGGTACGGTGCAGCTCGTCGGCACGAGCCGTGAGGGTATCTGCGATGCCGTGCTAGCCTGCCTCGAACGGCTCGACGATGCACCCGGGCCGATTCCGTGCAATCCATATGGCGACGGCTTGGCATCGCAACGCATCGTAGCGGCGCTGACAGGCAAACCCTTCGCGGACTTCCCCGCAACGCTCACCGATGCAGCCGATCCGCCCGCGCGCCGGCACGCCTCTTCCTTCGAATTTGCCGGCGAGGCGTAGCGCCCGCATCCAGCACGTCCGCTCCCGCCGCTTCTTTCCTGACAGACGATCGTGAATTCAACCTCTGCTTCGCGTGCCGAGCGCTTCGCACGCATTCGCCGTAGCGGGGCTTCCCGCTGCCTGCATATCGCCGGTTTGTTGCTGGGCTGCGCGCTCGCGGCCACCGGCGGCTTCGCGCCGGTTCCAGCCGCCGCCGCATCCGCCGATGGTTTTGCCGAGGCGCTGACCAGTGCAGGCAACAGCGTGACGACGCGAACCGTCGCACTGCGCGATCTCGGCGTGCGTGACGTCGCCGTGCTCGATGCGCCGCGGGCGAGCCGCGAGTACTACTTTCCGGTGCCGGCCGGTGTGCCGCTCGACGGCACCGAATTGCAGGTCGATGCCGACTATCTGCACGCCGACGGCGGCCGCACGACGATGCGCGTCTCGCTCGACGGCTCGCCCGTGCTGGCTCGCGCGCTCACGGAGCCGCGCGGCGACGCGGCGGCGAGCGTCGGCGTGAGCGGCGAACCGAGGCCGGGCGGCTATGTGCGCGCCGGGCTTGCGTGGGCGTCGGTGGTCAACGACGCGGACTGCGCGGATCAGACCGCGATCGGCAACGTGCTGCGGGTCGCGCCCACCACGCGTCTCACGTATCGCTACGACACGAACGACGTCAAGGATTTGCGGACCGCCTGGTCGGCCTTGCCGCCGGTGCCGTCCATCGTGATCTCGGCGCCGCGCGTGGCCGCGCCGGGCTACGACACGGCATGGCGCGCCGCCGCGCTGATGCAGCGCGACGGCCACGAGCCCGTGATCCGCGCATGGCCCAAGGCTGGCGACACGATCGATCTCGGTACGCTCGACGTGCCGGCGCCGCTGCGCGCGCTGCCGGCG